>DCDI01000247.1:0-13701 GCA_002316345.1 Phyllobacteriaceae bacterium UBA1059
AACGCTGCTGCATCGCAGCGGCCGTACGGGTCGTGCCGGCCGCAAGGGCGTGTCGGTGCTGATCGTGCCGCAATCCGGGCGCAAGCGCGTGGAACGCCTGCTGAGCTCGGCCAACGTCCAGGCCAACTGGGCGCGTCCGCCTTCGGCCGACGAGGTTCTGGCGCGTGACAATGAGCGCATCCTGGCCGATCCGGTCTTCACCGAGCCGCTGAGCGAGGATGAAGCGCCCTTCGTCACCGAACTGCTTGCCAAGCATGGCGCCGAGGCGATTGCCGCAGCCTATGTCCGCACCTTCCGCGCCAAGAACTCGGCGCCGGAAGATCTGATGGAAATCGCCGTCACCGGCGCGCCTGTTCCGTCCGAAAAGCGCGTCGAGCGCCGCGACGAGTTCGGGGAAAGCATCTGGATCTCGCTGTCGGTTGGCCGCAAGCAGAATGCCGAACCGCGCTGGCTCATTCCGATGCTGTGCAAGGCCGGCAAACTGTCGAAGAGCGATATCGGCCAGATCAAGCTGCAACAGGACGAGAGCCTGGTTCAGCTGGAAGCCCAGGCCGGCAACCGCTTCCTGCAAGCGTTGGGCAATCGCACGCTGGAACGCGGCATCACCGCTCGCGCCATCGAGGGCACACCGGATTTTGGTGCCCCATCCGGCGGTTACGAGAAGCGCGGACCGAAGAAGCCAGCCCATCGCGGTCAGGGTCCGAAGCCGGAAGGCAATTGGGCGAAGCCGGCGGCTAAAAAGCCTTATGCCAAGAAGGAAGGCGGCTTCGACAAGCCCTGGGCGGACAAGGGTCCGAAGAAGAGCAAGTCCTTCGGTGACAAGCCCCATGCGCCCGGCGGCAAGAAGTCCAAGCGCAAGCCGGACTAAGTTTTACACCTCGATGCCGTCGCCTGCTTCGATCAGCGAATGGAAGGCGATGCCATCGCGGGCCAGGAACTTGGCATAAGTCTGATGCCGCGCCTTAATGAAGAAGTCGCGGCAATAGCCTTCATGCACCCCAAGCACCGCCTTCGGCTTCAGGTCGCGGGCGAACGCATAAGCGCCTGTTTCGGTCAAAAAAGGCGCGGTGACCGGCAGGATCAGCAGGTCCATGCCCTTGTGATCGGCCAGCCGCGGATCGAAGGAATCGACGACATGCAGGATGCGGTCGTCAATTACGAAGGCCGTCACCTCCGGCAGGCTATCGTCGAGAATATCCTCGTGCTTGACGGTGATCGCCTCGAAGCCGATCGCGCCAAGTGAGAACCGGTCACCGTCGCCGATCACCCGCGCTACCACCATCCCTTCTTCCGCAAGCTTCGCCGCGACCTCGGCATTACCGGTGACCTCCGCCCCACTCAGCCGCACGATCGCCTTCAAGGCGGCGATATCCAGATGATCGGGATGGGTGTGGGTGATCAGGATCTGCCTGATATCCTCGAAGTCGGCGACATTCACGCGGTCTTCGATAAAGGACAGGAAGCCCGGATCGATCAGGACCTTCGTGCCGTCCTTTTCCAGAACCAGGCAGGAATGAATGAATTTGCGGATCAACATGCGGCCTCCGGGGGTTAGGACCAGAGCGCTCTCACGAAGCAGCGCGCCCATACCTATCTAAGGTGACACCTAGCGCGGAACCGGGAAGCGACGATGACCCTGCCCTTCGACAATTCTTATGCCCGTTTGCCCGAGCGCTTTTTCGCGCCGTTTCAGCCAAGTACAGTGTCGGCGCCGCTTCTGATCCAGCTCAACGAGCCGCTGGCGGAAGAGCTTGGCCTTGATGCCGAATGGCTGAAAAGCCCGGAGGGCCTGCAGATGCTGGCCGGCAACAGCTTTCCGGAAGGCGCGCAGCCCATTGCCATGGCTTACGCCGGCCACCAGTTCGGGCAGTTCTCACCGCAGCTGGGCGATGGTCGCGCAACCTTGCTGGGCGAAGTGGTCGATATCAAAGGCCGTCGCCGCGACATCCAGCTGAAGGGGTCTGGCCCTACGCCATTCTCGCGGCGCGGTGATGGTCGTGCGGCGATCGGGCCGGTGCTGCGCGAATATATCGTCAGCGAAGCCATGTCCGCGATGGGCATTCCCACGACACGTGCGCTGGCAGCTGTCTCCACCGGCGATCCGGTTTATCGCGAAACCGTGCTGCCGGGTGCTGTTCTGACACGCGTCGGGGCCAGCCATATCCGAGTCGGCACGTTCCAGTTCTTTGCCGCGCGCAGCGACGAGGAAGCCGTGAAGCTGCTCGCCGACCATGCCATCGCCCGGCATTACCCGAATGCGGCGAAGGCCGAAATTCCCTATCGTGCACTGCTGGAAGCCGTGATCGCGGCGCAGGCCTCATTAGTTGCGCGCTGGATGGGCGTTGGCTTCATCCATGGCGTGATGAACACCGACAATATGGCCGTGTCGGGCGAGACGATCGATTACGGTCCCTGCGCTTTCCTCGATACCTACGATCCCGCCAAAGTGTTTTCCTCGATCGACCAAGGCGGCCGCTACGCTTATGCCAACCAGCCGGGCATTGCGCAGTGGAACCTGGCGCGTCTTGCCGAAGCGCTCTTGCCGCTGCTGCATGAGGACCGCGACGAAGGCGTAAAGATCGCGCAGGCGCTGATTGCCGGTTTCCGCGCTCCTTTCGAGCAGGCTTACATGGCCGTGCTGCGCGCAAAGTTCGGGCTGCTGACGGAGGAAGAGGCGGATGGCGACCTCATGCAGGGCTTCCTCGACCGGATGGCGGAAGGCGGCGCGGATTTCACCCGCACCTTCCGTGCCCTGAATGCTGCGGCGGGGGACCCGGAACGGGACCGCGATGTCCGCGCCGAGTTCATCGACCCGATGCTGTACGAAACCTGGGCACCGGACTGGCGCGCGCGGCTTGCTTGCGAGCCGGGACAGGACGACGCCCGTTCTGAGGTGATGCGGCTGGCCAATCCCGCCTTCATCCCGCGCAACCACCGCATCGAGGAAGCGATCAAGGCGGCGGTCGAGAACGCCGACTTCACGCTGTTCCACCGCCTCAACACCGTCTTGGCGCGACCCTTCGACGATCAGCCCGAACAGGCCGATCTTGCGGTTGCGCCGGAGCCGGATCAGCGGGTCATGCGCACCTTCTGCGGTACGTGATCAGCCGAGCGCCCGGCGGGTAAGATCGATCAACAAGCGCGGCAGGATGTCGAAGCCATAGGGCACATGGATGCGCTCAAGCGGGGTATGATAATCGCGGCCCCATGGTCCGAGATTGATCGTCGGAACGCCTGCAACGCCGCCTTGTGCCGGCCAACGAATGCCGGCGGTCCACATCGGGGTGTTGGCGGCAACGACAGCCAGATCCGCCTCGTCGGCTTCGCCAAAGAAGCTCATATCGGAAATGCCGGCGAAATGGCCGGTGGTTTTCAGCGATACGCCGTATTGGCTTTGTGCCGAATTAGCGAGCGCTTCCGCTGCCTGATGCAGCTTGCGTGCGGCCGGCGCCTCAGACAGGTTGGTGGGAAGATAGGGGATCGAGCCGAAGCCCAGCACGATCGCCGGGCCTGAAAACCCGCTCAGCATCCAGGTGCGTTCCGTCAAGCGGCGGCATTGTTCGGGCAAAGACAGGCTGCTTGCCGCCAACTCACCAGCGAACTGTTCGATCAGGGAGGCGTGGTTGGCGTCAACCGCGACCGCCTTTTCCAGCAGCGCTTCATAGCGGTAAAGCGTGATCGGCCGATCGAGAACGGTTTCTCGACCCAGGCTTCGGGTTCCGGCCAGCCGCTTCTTCAGACCTTCGAGAAACGTATCTGCGGCTTCGCGGCACAGCGCCTCGAAGCTGTTCATCACCGTTTCGGGAGAGCGGCGATAGCTCAGCACGTTGAACGTCGCGAAGGCTGTGCCCGGCGTCGTCACATCATAGCCCGGCTTGCCGTCGCTGAGGCTGAGCAGGCTCGGCAAGGTTCCCGGCGTTTCGCCCGCGCTGTCATCAGTGAGTTCCGGCGCCCATTCCACCCGCGCCGCGATCGCACCTGCTAGAGCGCCGGCATTGATGCCAGCCAGTGGGAAGCCGCTATGAGCGGGAACACCCACGACATAAGCGGTCGGCAGCACCTTGCCGATCGTACCCAGCGCGATCACGCGCCCGCGGTGACCGTCTTCGCTATCGTCCGAAATCGCATCGAGATTGACCGCGCCGACGAGATCCAGCTCCTTGTTTCGCGCGATCTGCGGCAGCATCGCAGCGGCAGCGCGCGCGCCGACGGAATTCACCTCTTCATCGGGAACGGCCAGGAACAGAAGATTGCCGCTGCGGCTTTGGTCTGCAACGAAATCGGCACAGACGGCGAGGCCTGCCGCAAGACCCGCCTTCATGTCGAGAAGACCGCGGCCAGGCATGAAGTCGCCGCTTGTAAGATCTGCCTTTGCGCGCTGCTCGGCTGCGGTGTGGGCGGCGGTTTCCAGCCGCAATTTCAGTCGCTCGGCAAGCGCATCAGGTTGGGTGGCAAAAGCGCGTAGGTCGCCGTAATCGTCGATGCTGACTGTATCGAAATGGCCGGTCAGGATCAGCGTTTCGCGCCCGCTGCCGCGCAGCAGCATGGCGACGCAATGCCGACTATCCCCTTCTCGAACCGGGAAGCTCCAGCATTCGGCACCGGCAAAGATCGGATCGGCGGCCAGCGCATCGCGCAGCCACGGTCCGAGTGCCGCTTCGCCGGCACCGCCGCTGACACTCTCAATTTCCGTCAGCGCCAGCGCCCACCGGCGCGTGATCGCGGCTGTTTGTTCCTGTCCAAGCACCATGTCGTCCCTCCGTTCAGCCAGCTTGGAAGGCGCGGTGATCCAAGGCAAGCGGCTTTTGTAGAGACATCAAGAATGCGGGTACGCTATCTACAAACAGATGTTGACGTGATAGTCATGTGTTGTAAATGGCTTAAGGGAACGCGACTGACCCTACCTTGCTGAAAGATATAAGTGGATCGATGGACGACCTTGGCACGCAGGAACAAGCCGTCCTCCAGCTGATCACGGCGAACCCCTTCCTTGGTCAGCAGGAAATCGCCACCTCGCTCGGTCTGGCCCGCTCCACCGTCGCCGCGCATATCGTTGCGCTGGTGAACAAGGGCTATGTTCTCGGTCGCGGTTATGTTCTGCCGGCCTCGCAGCGCATGGTCTGCCTGGGCGGCGCTGTGTTCGACCGCAAATATCACGCCAAGCGCCCGCTGATCTTCGAGACCTCCAATCCCGTCAACAGCCACCGTTCCTTCGGTGGCGTTGCGCGCAACGTTGCGGAAAATCTTGCGCGGCTCGGCGTCGATCTCGGCTTCGTGTCGATCGTTGGCGATGACGAGACCGGCCGCGCATTGACGCGCCACCTCGCCGATCTCGGCGCCGATGTCAGCCAGGTCATCACGACATCCGAACGTCCCACCGCCGAATATGCCGCCATCCTTGGCGTCGAGAACGAGCTGGTGCTCGGCATCGCGGATATGGACGTGTTCGACCTGTTCTCACCCGCGCATCTCGACCGTATCTGGCCGCATCTGGCTTCAGCGGCCTGGGTCTTCATGGACTGCAACATGCCGGCCGCAACGATTGAGGCGCTGCTTCAACGCAAGGCTGGCGCGCGCTTCAAGCTGGCGGTGGATACGGTGTCGACGCCGAAGGCAGCACGACTGCCGAAGGATCTGTCCGGCATCGACCTGCTGTTCACCAACTTTGACGAGGCGAACACGCTGTTGGGTCTCACAGACGACGCACGGTTGCAGCCACGCGACGCCGCAGAAGCGTTGCGCGCTGCGGGTGTCGGCGAGGTGATCGTAACCATGGGGGCACAGGGTTATGCCGTGGCGACAAGCGCCGGCGTCGAGGTGATGCAGCCTGTGCCCGCCCAGCCCGTTGATGTCACCGGAGCGGGCGACGCCATGATCGCCGGTACGCTTTATCGCGTTCTTGCCGGCGATCCTCTCCCGCTTGCTGCTCGAACCGGCGCCCTGCTCGCGAGCCTCACCACCGAGAGCGAAGCCAGTGTTCGCCCCGACCTTTCCGCCCGCTTCCTCGAAGCCGGCATGCATCGCGTTTCCGCCCAGGGTGAATAAACCAGCGGGACCAACAAAGAAGGCAGATCTCATGAAAGACCTCATCAAGCTCAGCGCGGAAGTGGCCGACGCCCTCAAAGCCGGCGCACCGATCGTGGCGCTGGAATCCACCATCATCACCCACGGCATGCCTTATCCTGCCAATCTGGAAATGGCGCGCGGCGTGGAAGCGCTGATCCGTGCTGAGGGCGCAATTCCCGCCACCATCGCCGTGATCGACGGCGAGTTGCGCGTCGGGTTGGACGATGCCGATTTGGAAGCACTTGCGCAGGCGAAGACCGTCGTGAAAGCCTCCGGCCGTGATCTCGCCGCCGTGATGGTGCGCAAGCAGACGGCGGGCACCACCGTTTCGGCCACGATGCGGCTTGCCGAACTCGCCGGCATCGAAATCTTTGCGACCGGCGGTGTCGGCGGCGTGCATCGCGGCGCCGAGCAGAGTTTTGATATTTCCGCCGACCTCACCGAACTCGGCCAGACCGGCACGACCGTGATCTGCGCCGGCGTCAAGTCGATCCTGGATATCGCGAAGACGCTGGAAGTGCTGGAAACCCAGCGTGTGCCAGTCATCGCCTACGGCTCCGACGACTTCCCCGCCTTCTTCACCCGCTCCAGCGGCTTGAAGGCCGATCACCGCCTCGACTCCGTGGAGGAGATCGCTCAGGCCATGATCCTGCACCGCGCCATAGGCTCGCAGACCGGCATCCTGATCGCCAATCCGATCCCGGAGGCTGACGCGCTCGATCCATCCTTCATCGACGGCACGATCGATGATGCGGTTGCGGAAGCCGATGCCAACGGTGTGACCCGCAAGGAGCTGACACCGTTCCTGCTCGCCAAGATCAATGAGCTCTCGGAAGGCCGCAGTTTGAAGGCCAATATCGCGCTCGTGCGGAACAATGCGGCAATTGCGGCGAGAATTGCGGTTGCTCATGCCCGTTTTCGGTCTGAAAAGGCCTGATCGAGCTGGTATTTCCGGCCGGAATGACCGGAAAAATCCGAGAAATTTCGGTTACTCACAATTAACAATTGCGGCGGACCGCCGCCGCAATCCCGCTAGAGGTGCCACCCGCACAGCTAGCCATCTAAGCCGCTCAGGGTGCAAACCTCGCATTTTCATCACGCCGGTCGCCTCGACTTCCAGCCTAAGAAATCGAGACGACAACAACTTGTCGCTCAAGTCGAGATAGCGCAAGGCAGAATAAAGATCACTCGGTATATACTTTTACAAACCAGCAGCTACGTTGATGATCAACGCACTCTATACTGCAAGCAAGGCCATCCTCATCATCATGGTGGCTGGCTTGAAATTTGTTCACGGACGATGAGTCAACCCGTTCAAGCTTTACCTTTATAACAAATTCACACGCATTGATTCAAAGTGTGACGGCGCGTGATCGGAACCGAACGCGCCGCCGCCACTTTTGACCGGCAATTCACCTCCCGTCCGACTAACGGGAATTCCCCAAACGATGAAGAAGACCGTCCTTGCCAGCATGATGCTGGTTACCGGCCTTTGCCTGCCCACGATCGCCAATGCCCAATGTGGTGGCGCCTCGTGGTATGCTCTGACATCCAAGACCGCTTCCGGCGAGCGCATGAATGCCGCGGCCATGACAGCCGCCCATCGCAGCCTGCCTTTCGGCACCAAGATCAAGGTCACCAACAGCTCAAACGGCAAGGCCGTGGTTGTCCGGATCAATGATCGCGGTCCCTTCATCAAGGGTCGCATGCTTGACCTCTCCAAGGCCGCAGCCGGCAAACTCGGCTTCATAGGCAAGGGACACACCAAAATCTGCATCGAAAAGGCTTGAGACGTCCCAGCGAAGCTGCGGATAGTCGAGCTATCTTGTCGCCTGTCTTTTATCCTCGCTTGACCATGCAACGGCTGTGAACCTCAGGGTATCACCCTGTAGATATCAAGCTTGCCGTTGGCCGCCTTTGTTGGCTGCAGCCAAGCTGGCGCCGCTTTGCGGGCCAGCTCGGCCGCCAGGCTTTCCGGCGCCCTGACGACCAGCGATGCGGACTCCGGATTTCCGGGACACCACACGACGAGCGTGACACCCGAGCCCTGCAACAGGGAGCGTGCCGCTTCCGGCTCGGCCATCAAGGCTTGCAGCGCCAGGCGATTGCCGTCGTGGTTGCGATGATACGGCCCCGCAAACGCGCTGTGGCTGGTGTAGAGGAGAATGGCGGAACCGAGGTTGGTGGGCGCAAGCACCCTGCCCGTCGGCTCCTGCGCCAGTCCGGCATAATCGCGCTTGTCGTAACAGGACGTCGTGTTGTCCGGCATCATCGCTGAGGCCGTCTCGCCTTTTATAGCCGCAAGACCGGCATTGATGCCGACGCTAAGCGCAATCCAGCTGACGATGAACGACCCGATCCAGCTTCCGGCCATGACAAGCATATGCTTCGTCGTCGGCATCGCGCTTGCTTTACGCCGCGCATCGGCAATCCAGGATGCCAGCGCGATGGCGGTCAAGGGAAACAGGAACAGCGAGCCCCGGACCTGCCAGAGCGTCACGACATACGCCGCGAGCAGCATGGCCAGCACGAACAGGTCCGTCCTGCGCGGTTGGCGCCAGAGCCGAGCAAGCAGCACGGCGACCCCGAGCAGGGGATAAGCGTAATAGGTCACCAGTTCCGCCGGCTTGTTCTGCGAGAGATCCCAAGCCGACTGCGCCTCGGACACGCCTGCCAACCAATTCGCCTTCAGCCACGGATCGACCATGGCGTAGGGATCGGCGTGGCATTGTGGAAAGGCAAACACCAGCAAGCTAGCAGCCGCAGCGCCAAGGAGCGCCAAAGCAACAGCACGCCTCATTATGGAGCGTGACAAGGGCTTGATCGCAGTGATCGCGGCGAGACCGAAACCGGCAAGTGTAGCGATTGCCCATTGCACGACGGAAAAGGCGTCGCAGGCCGGCTGCATCCAACTGGAAGCGGGTATCGTGGCCACGAAAACGACACCTACGGTTATGGCAAAGCCCAGCCCGAAACCCACTGCCGTCGGGACTTCTTCTTCTCCTCGCCACAGAAAAGCCAAGGCAGCGCACAGTCCACCAACCGCCACATAGGGCGCGGTTTCCATACCAATGGCCAGCATCAGCGCAGCGGTCGCGCCGGCACCGGCCGCCGGCCACAAACTTCGCTGGCTTCCGACAAGTCCAGCCAGCATCGCCAGCGTCAGGGTCAGTTGGGCATTGTGATGATCCAGCGCGCTGGGCGCGAAGATGCCGACATAATACAGGCTGGTCGTGGCGATCACCGCAGCCGGCAACAAAGCGGCATCCCCCGCAAGGCGTCTGGCAACAAACAGGATTGAACTCAGCGCCCCAAAAAACAGCAGCAAAGGCCAGACCGTGGCCGCAATGTGCTCGGCGCGCTCGGGCCCGGCACCCAACGCCTTGCTAAGCCAAATCAGGCCCGCAATCGGCGCATCGATCAGCCGCGACCAGTGCATCACAAAACCGCCGGTCAAGCCCATGCGAACCTGATGCAGGTCGAACCAGCCTTGCCCGCCAAGCAGGTCGCGCACCTCAACGAGGCGCAACATGCTGTCATTGTCGCCGCGCCCTTCATGCAGCGCGGAAAAGCCGGAGCTGGCGTAAAGGAGAAGAAGAACAAACGTGGCGAGTGCCGCGGCGGCGAAAATGCGTTTCGGCCCCGCCGTGGTCGATGCCGGGGATGGTCGAGCGACCGAAGACGTGATGGTCATGCGAAAGCGCTTACTCTCACCGGCATAGGCCCTAGACGTTCTGTTCGTTGCCCGGTGGCTTCGCGCGCAAGGCGGGAATTTCCAGTACGCCGAGTAGAAAGGCGGAGAAGAAGACCTGGAAGGCAATGGCGATCAGCATCAATCCAAGCAGCACGACGCGCGGGATACTGGGATCGTTGAGCGGTCCAAAACTCATCGCCGCCCATGATCCAAATGCCGAACCAAACAAGATAAGCCCTACAAGAAGACATGCCCCGGCCCCTAGAGCCAAACGATCGGTGCTTATATGAGCCTTCAACCAGCGCGACGCCGCGTTCGGCGGGAGCAGGCCGGTGCGGTCGGCATAAAGGCGTGACAGCATTCCAAAGGTAACAAGTTGCACGCCGGTGACGACCATGAAGCACGCGGCCATGAACGTGTTCAGATCAAGCGTCAGGCTGTTGCTGAGCTGAACCGGACCTGCCGACAGCACAGCCGTCAGCGTCAGACCCACAGCACAAAGAAGCAAGCCCGGTATTACGAACAACCAGCGCGGGTTGTACATCAGCAGGAATTTTAGGTGGCGCCAGCCGTCGCGCCAGGTTTTCAGATGCGGCGCACGGCTGCGGCCATCCGGCTTCAGAGTCGTCGGCACTTCGGCAATCGTCAGACCAGCCAAGGCGCTGCGCACCACCATTTCGCTGGCAAATTCCATACCGGTCGTACGCAAGTCCAGCTTGCGGATACTATCCGCTCTGAAACCGCGCAGCCCGCAATGGAAGTCCCGTGCTTTCACATGGAAGAAGACCCGGCCGAGAAGGCTGAGAACAGGATTGCCGAGGTAGCGATGCAGGATCGGCATGGCACCCGGTTCGATCCCCCCTTTGAAGCGGTTACCCATGACCAAGTCTGCCCCGCTGCGTAGCGCCTCGACAAAAGGATCAAGCGCGCTGAAATCGTAGCTGTCATCGGCATCGCCCATGATGATGAAACGGCCGTGCGCTGCGGCAATGCCGCCGAGAAGTGCTGCGCCATAGCCCTTCTGCGACACAGGAACGACGCGCGCGCCCAATCCTGATGCGAGGTCCTGCGATCCATCCGTACTGCCATTATCGGCGATCACGATCTCGCCGACCACACCGCTGCGATCGAGGTAGGCTTTTGCCTTGTTGATGCAGGCAGCCAGTGTTTCCGCCTCGTTAAGGCAGGGCATCAGAACCGTCAGTTCGATGGCGACTCCCTGGAGGCGACCGGCTGGCGTGACTGCATTCATCTGGCCACTCCGAGTTGTACTGAGACAACGCAAGCAAACACAACACTGCGCCGATCGGTCGCGTTGGGGTTCTAGCGCAGCAAAGCTTCGAGCGCGTTAACGCCTCGGGCTGTTCTGTGGCAGCTGCACTTGTGCTGGATTGGCAGGCCGGGTGGAAAGGTCTAGAGCTTGCCCCACCTTCCCGCCCTGCCTCCCGGAGTTCGAACCGATGTCCCTGAAGATCGCCGTCCAGATGGATCACGTGTCCACCGTGCAGATCGCCGGTGACACGAGCTTCGCGCTTTCGCTGGAAGCGCAGCAGCGGGGGCATCAGTTGTTCCATTACACGCCTGACCGGCTTTCGCTCAGCGACGGCAAGGTTGTGGCGCGGGTGGAGGCGATGAAGCTTGCGGATCAGAAGGCCCGGCATTTCGAGCTCGGCGAGCCGGTTCGCACCGATTTGTCGGAAATGGACGTGATCCTGCTGCGCCAGGATCCGCCTTTCGACATGAACTACATCACGACGACCCACATCCTCGAGCGCATTCATCCCAAGACCCTTGTGGTCAACGATCCGGCCTGGGTGCGCAACAGCCCGGAAAAGATCTTCGTGACGGAGTTCGCGGAGCTCATGCCGGAAACGCTGATCACCAAGGATCCCCTGGAGGTCGCCGATTTCCGCCGAAAGCATGGCGACATCATCGTGAAACCGCTTTACGGCAATGGCGGCGCCGGCATCTTCCATCTCTTAGAGGCCGACCGCAACCTGGCTTCCTTGCTGGAAATGTTCGGGCAAATGTTCCGCGAGCCTTATATCGTGCAGCGCTACCTCAAGGATGTACGCAAGGGCGACAAGCGCATCATCCTGATCGACGGCGAGCCGGTCGGTGCCATCAACCGCGTTCCATCGGATACGGATTCGCGCTCCAACATGCATGTCGGCGGACGCGCTGAAAAAACCGAGCTGACCGACCGCGAGCGCGAAATCTGTAAGCGGATCGGCCCGTCCTTGCGCGAGCGCGGTTTTATCCTGGTCGGCATCGATGTCANNACATCGCCGACTGGCATCCGTGAAGTCAAACGCTTTGGCGGCCAAGACATCGCGGGCTTGTTCTGGGACGTGGTGGAAGCCAAACGCCGCTGAGCCACACCGGCGACACGCTTTGTTCTGGCCACACAACCTCCTGCAACCAAAATACATCTTATTGGCTTGATTGTTCCCTTCTTGTTCTTGATTTGAGCTTGTTCTTGTGCTTTCCTTGACTTAAGGGAAGCACATTGAAGCAGGGGCATGCGGCGCCTCTGGGGAAGCAGGGGCACATGGTTTCGCGTGTAAGGACTGTCGCCTTCCAGGGCGTGGAAGCTGTGCCCGTGGATGTTCAGGTGATGATCGCGCCCGGCAAGATGGGCATGCAGATTGTCGGTCTGCCGGACAAGGCGGTGGCGGAAAGCCGTGAGCGGGTGCAGGCCGCCCTCCACGCATCCGGCCTGTCGATGCCCCCGAAGAAGGTCACGATCAATCTGGCGCCGGCCGACTTGCCCAAGGAGGGCAGCCACTACGATCTGCCGATCGCGCTCGGGCTGATGGCCGCGCTTGGCGCCATTCCTGCCGAAGCGCTAGGCGCATTTGTTGTTCTCGGTGAACTCTCGCTGGATGGCACGATCACACCCGTTGCCGGAGCATTGCCGGCTGCAATCGGCGCCCACGCCGACAACAAGGGGCTGATTTGCCCGCATGGCTGCGGCCCGGAAGCGGCCTGGGCGGGATCGGACATCGAGATCCTGGCACCGCGCAGTCTGATCGCACTGGCCAATCACTTCCGGGGAACGCAGATCCTGTCGCGACCGGAAGCGCGCATCCGCCCGCCCGCTTTGTCCACGCTTGATCTGGCTGACATCAAGGGTCAGGAAACCGCCAAGCGCGCGCTGGAAGTTGCCGCAGCCGGCGGGCACAACCTCTTAATGGTCTGGCCGCCAGGATCGGGCAAATCGATGCTTGCCCAGCGTCNNCTGCATCCACGCGAGCTTCTCGAAGTCTCCATGATCGCCTCCATCGCAGGCGAGCTTGCGGATGGTCAGTTGACAGATCGCCGACCATTTCGCGCTCCGCATCATTCCGCGTCCATGGCGGCAATGGTGGGGGGCGGCTTGCGGGTGCGACCGGGCGAGGCCTCCATGGCGCATCACGGCATCCTGTTTCTCGACGAGTTTCCAGAATTCTCGCCCGCCGTGCTCGATTCGCTGCGCCAGCCGCTGGAAAGCGGCGAGTGTGTCATTGCGCGCGCCAACAACCGGGTCAGCTATCCTGCTCGCGTGCAACTGGTGGCCGCGATGAATCCGTGCCGCTGCGGCATGGCGGGCGAGCCAGGCTTCCAGTGTGCGAGAGGCCCACGCTGCCAGAGCGACTATCAGGCGCGGATCTCGGGGCCGCTGCTCGATCGTATCGATCTGCGCATCAACGTGCCGGCCGTCTCCGCCGCTGATCTGATCCGCCCATCGGCAGGCGCGGAAACGAGTGCCAGTGTGGCGGTGCGGGTTGCGCGCGCTCGCGAGATCCAGCAGGCGCGCTTTGCAGCGCTTGGGCAAAGCTCGACCACCACCAACGCGCATTGCGCGGCCGCCATCGTCGATACAATTGCGGCCCTGGATGCGCGTGGCACGTCCCTGCTGCGCGATGCCAGCGAGAAGCTGCAGTTTTCGGCACGCGCTT
>DCDI01000247.1:13715-20345 GCA_002316345.1 Phyllobacteriaceae bacterium UBA1059
CTCTTGAGAGTTGCGCGAACGCTGGCGGATCTTGAGGGATCGGACGCCGTCAACCGCATTCATCTTGCCGAGGCGATTTCCTACCGGATGGCCGGAGAAGGCCAGATGCGGGCCGCTGCCTGAGGAAATCGGCGGCGCTTGGCTCGTCCTAGCCGCGCTGACTGCGCGGAAGAGGAGTGTCTCGTTCGGTTACTCGATCAGCCAAGCCTAGGGCAGGCCGAAGCGCTAGAGCGGCTTGACTTGCGCGCAAAAAGAAGAAGCTGTGCAAGCACAGCTCCTCAAGGCCTCACCCAAGCTTGCTTAATTCGTCGTGGAACGGACCGCACCCACCAGCGGCGACGTGCTGCCGCCGCGAATGCTGTTCCAGCGCCCGGAATGGTTTTCGGCCTGGCGCTTGAGGAAGCGGTAGCCGGTCTGTTCCCAGGCAAGAACCTGGTCGTTCAAGTTGTCGAGGATGTAGTCGCCGTGATCGGTGCGGACGGTCAGAACGGCATGGCCTTCGCCGTCAGGCTTGCGAACCACGGTCATCAGCAGGTTTGCGGAGGAAATCCCGCGCTGCATGAGAACCCGACGCTTTTGCAGGGCGAAATCTTCGCAGTCGCCTCGCTGGCCGCCTTCGCTGGGATAGGCCCACCATTCCTGACGGCCGTACAGGTCATTGTCGCTGACCGGCTCGACGCTGCGATTGACGGTCTGGTTGACCCGAGCGATCAGACCGAAGGTAGCGTCGGTCAAAGCGACCGGCTTCACATTGCTGCTGCGAATGGCGCATTCGCCGGGATAGCGCTTGCAGAATTCGTAATGGCCGATGGGCTGCGAGGTGATGCCGCCCACTTCCATTGCGGCTGCCTTGGCCTGCCCCCCGGCCGACACTGAAACCGCTGAAAACACAAGAGCGCCTGCCAGCAGGATCCCCTGTGTCCATCCGCGCGCGACCTTCATGGTGCCCTCGCCCCGCTTCCCCTCGTTAAGGAAAAATTAAGAGGAGTTACCAGGAAGAGTCAATTCACAGGGTCAAGATGCTTCTTCTTTTGGTTAAAGCCGCAAAGCTTTCCCCGGAAAACCGCCGGACGTTAGGCTTTGGCTGATCGTGCGATATAGCTATCCTGGCTATGAACGACCCGCGGTTTAGCTCCACCGGCCGATGGTCCGCCGTGTGCGCGCATGAAGTCGACGATGCGCGGCACGATCTCGGCCCGGAAGCGCGAGCCGTTAAAGACGCCGTAATGGCCGACGGTCGGCTGCACGTAGTGGCTCTTCTTTTCATCAGCCAGATTCGTGCAGAGGTCATGCGCGGCCTGCGTTTGACCGAGACCCGAAATGTCGTCGTTCTCGCCTTCGATCGTCAGCAGCGCGGTGTTGCGGATGGCGGACGGGTCGACGCGGGTGCCGCGATGTTTCATCGTCCCCTTCGGCAGGCGATGTTCGATGAAGACGGTTTCCACCGTTTGCAGGTAAAACTCTGCCGTAAGATCCATGACCGCGAGGTATTCGTCATAGAAATCGCGGTGCTTTTCCGCTGAATCGCCGTCGTTCTTCACCAGGTGCATGAAGAAGTCCTTATGCGCGCCGATGTGGCGGTCGAGGTTCATGCTCATGAAGCCGGTGAGTTGCAGGAAGCCGGGATACACATCGCGCATGAAGCCGGGCTCGGGGAACGGCACCTGCATGATGACATTGCTGCGGAACCAGTCGAGATCATGCTCGGCGGCGAGATTGTTGACGGCCGTCGGATTACGGCGCGTATCGATCGGTCCGCCCATCAGCGTCATGCTCGCGGGAGCGAACGGGTCGCCGCGCTGCTCCATGATGGCGACCGCTGCGAGCACCGGAACGGAGGGCTGGCAGACGGCCATGACATGGGTGTCGGGGCCAAGTTCATGCAGCATGTCGATGACATAGTCGATGTAGTCGTCCAGGTCGAAGCGCCCTTCAGACTGCGGCACCATGCGGGCATCGGTCCAGTCCGTGATGTAGACTTCGGCATGGCTCATCATGGACTCCACCGTGCCGCGCAGCAGGGTGGCGTAGTGGCCGGACATAGGGGCAACGATCAGCAGCTTGGGGTCGGGAGCACGTTCGGCGGGAAGATCGCGCTCGAAATGGATCAATTTACAGAAGGGTTTAGCCCAAACAATCTCTTCGGTGACGGGAACGGTTTGGGTGCCGACTTTGGCGGTGGGGAGATTGAAAGCTGGTTTGCCGTATTGCCGGGTGGTGCGCTCGAAAAGCTCGGCGCTGGCGGCGATGGTGCGACCAAAAACGGTTTCCGTGAAAGGGTTTAGCGGATTGGTGTAGAGCGTGCGCACGGCTTCGGCTACCGCGCGCGAAGGTTGCAGCGCGGCATGTTGCAAAGCATAGAACTGATAGAACATCGGAATTCCCAGGCGCGTTGCGGCTCACCGAGCCTGTGAAAGCATGGGCGTTAAACTAGGTCTCGCGATGTTGCGTTGCAATAGGGGGTGCGTTGCCGCGCAAAACAGCGATATGGCAACGCAGAATACCCGAATTAAGTGGCAGCGCCCTCTACAATGATCATTTCGGCGTCGGCGCATTCCTGCCGGATCGCCTTGGCAGCCTGATACTCGGCCGAGTCGTAACATTGACGCGCGATATCGACTGACTCGAATTCGATGACGACATTCCGTCCACGTGCCTTGCCCTCGAGCTCCGTCACTTCGCCGCCGCGTGCGAGGAACTTTGCGCCATAGCGTTCGAAGGCCGGCTTGGCGGTCGAGACGTAATCCTTGTAGCGCTCGGGGTCGCGGACATCGACGCGCGCGATCCAGTATCCTTTAGCCATGATCTCCTCCTTCAGCCTTGCATGTCAGCCAGAATGGCCTGTGCGGCAGCCTTGCGATCCGCAGCTTTCACGATCGGGCGGCCGACCACAAGATGGGTGGCGCCGGAACGCAGAGCGTCGGCCGGGGTCATCACGCGCTTCTGGTCGCCATGATCAGAACCGGCCGGCCGGATGCCGGGGGTGACGATCGCGAGATCGGGTCCGACGATTCCACGGACGTGGCGCGCTTCCGCCGCAGAGCAGACGATGCCGCCCATGCCGGCTTGCCGGGCCTGTTCGGCACGGCGCAGCACGAGGGCTTGCGGGTCGATGTCATAGCCGGCTTCGCGGAGATCCTCGGCATCCATGGAGGTGAGGACGGTGACGCCGAGCAGGCAAAGGTCGGTACCGCGAGCGGCTTCCACGGCCGCGCGCATCGCTTTCGGGTAGGCATGCAAAGTCAGCATGGAAGCGCCGATGCCGAGTACGCTTTCTACGCCCTTGGCAACCGTGTTGTCGATGTCGAGCAGCTTGAGATCGAGGAAGACCTGCTTGCCGTTCTGTACCAGTTCGCGCGCGAGATCGAGGCCGCCGGCAAAGGCGAGCTGGTAGCCGATCTTGTAGAAGGAGACGGTGTCGCCGAGCTCGCTGATAACGGCCGATGCAATCGCCAACTCCGGCACGTCGAGCCCTACGATCAGCCGGTCGCGCGCATTGGTCATGGTTCTACTCTCTTCGACAGTTGGATCGCGCGCTCTACCAAAACGCGGCATGTGGTATCCATCTGCCTGTTCGAGCGCTCGTCCACAAGGGCGCCGTTCTCGTCGAACGCCTTGGAAGCGTGGGCGATGGAGCATTGCGGCGTGATGACTTCGGCACCTACCGCCATGAGAACGGCGCGCAGATGGTAAAGACCGCGCATGCCGGCAAAGGCGCCGTCGGAGGAGGAGCAGAGCGCAACCGCCTTGTCGCTGAACGGACGGACGTCGCGGTTGCCGTCGCGGCGGATGCGGCTGACCCAATCCAGTGCGTTCTTCAAGAGAGGCGGGATGGAGGCGTTGTATTCGGGGCTGGCGATCAGCAAACCGTCATGTGCGAGGATCTGCCGGCCAAGCTGAAGGGCCGGCTGCGGGATGCCCTTCTCGCGCTCCAGGTCTTCATCCATCAGCGGCAGAGGGTAATCGCCGAGCGAGATGCGCGTGACCTCGGCGCCAGCCAGTGCCAGTTCTCGCTGGGCGACGTCGGCGGTCTTGCCGCTGAAAGCGCCGGTTCGGACCGAGCCGGCGAAAACCAGGATACGCGGGATCAGCATTTCACCCCGGCTCAAATCTTCCAGGGGCGGCGATAGATCCAGAGCTGTGCGGGCGGAATGTTACGCAGCATGAAGTCGAAATGCTCGACCGTGTAGTTGCCTTTGCCCGGCGGCACTGGCGACAGCGTGCCGTAGGTGATCTGCACGATCGGCCGGCCCGCCGGCATGCGATCAAGCAGGTTCTCGACATAGCGGATGCGCTGCGGAACCTTGAAGCTCAGCAGGGGAACGGCCGAGATGATGCTGTCGAAGCTCGTACCGGCCTTGTCGCCCAGCGTTGTGTCGAGGTCGAAGGCATCGCCATGGATGACGTTCACGTCCGGATATTGGGCGCGCAGATGCGAAACGAAATCTTCCGAATATTCGATCGACCAGAGATCGGCTGGCTTCACGCCGCATGCAAGGATTGCCTTGGTGATGACGCCAGTGCCTGGCCCGAGTTCGAGGACCGGCAAGCCGGACGCCGGCTGCACGACGGAGGCCATGCGCTTTGCGGTGAAGGAACTGGTGGGAATGATCGCGCCGACGGCTTTCGGCTTGTCGATCCAGCCCTTGAAGAACTTGAGTTCCTCGTCGAACCGCTCGGTGATCGACTTCTTCCTACCAGCACCAACCATGCAGTCGTCCTTCTCCATGCAACTGCGCCAGATAAATGTCAGATTGCGGCGTTTTCAATGCCGCAACGTCATGACTGCATTCATCAGTCTCCGAAGGACTCAAAGAAGTCCTTCATGCGGGAAAAGAAGCCGCTGGAATTGGGCGAGTTTTCCTTCGAGGACAGCTGCTCGAACTCTTCCAGCAATTCGCGCTGGCGGCGCGTGAGGTTCTGCGGCGTTTCGATGTCGACCTGGATGTAAAGGTCACCGACCGTTGCCTGGCGTAGAACCGGCATGCCCTTGGAGCGCAGACGGAACTGGCGTCCGTTCTGCGTGCCTTCCGGCACTTTGACGCGGGTTTGCGTGCCGTCCAGCGTGGTCACCTCGAACTGACCGCCGAGGGCTGCCGTGGTCATCGAGATCGGCACCTTGCAATAAAGGTCGGCGCCGTCGCGCTGGAAGAACTCGTGCGGCTTGACGGACAGGAAGATGTAGAGATCGCCGGACGGACCGCCACGCATGCCGGCCTCGCCTTCACCGGACAAACGGATACGGGTGCCATCTTCAATGCCGGCCGGGATGTTGACGGACAGCGAACGCTCTTCGGTGAGACGGCCCTGTCCGGCGCATTTCGGGCAAGGATCCTTGATGGTTTGGCCGCGGCCCTGACATTGCGGGCAGGTGCGCTCGACCGAAAAGAAGCCCTGGGCTGCACGAACGCGGCCGGTGCCGGAGCACATGGAGCAGGTAACGGGCTGCGTGCCGGGCTTGGCGCCGCTGCCGCCGCATTCGTCACAGGTGATGGACGAGGGAACGCGAACCTCGGCGGTCTTGCCGGTAAAGGCTTCGCCGAGTGAGATTTCCATATTGTAGCGCAGATCGCTGCCGCGCTCGCGGCCGTTGGCGGAGCGGCGCTGGCGACCGCCGCCCATCATCTCGCCGAAAATATCTTCGAATATGTCCGAGAAGCCGCCAGCCTGGCCGAAGCCGCTACCCCCGCGAGAGCCGCCCATGCCGTTTTCAAAGGCCGCATGGCCGAAGCGATCATAGGCCGCGCGCTTTTGCGGGTCCTTCAGGCACTCATAGGCTTCGCCAATTTCCTTGAACTTGCGTTCGGCCTCTGCATCCCCCGGATTGCGGTCGGGATGGTACTGCATCGCGAGTTTGCGGAAGGCTGACTTCAGCTCTTTTTCGTCGGCGCCCTTCTGGACGCCGAGCATCTCGTAGTAATCGGCCTTGCTCATATCGCGCTATCGGGACCCTGGGATTGATGTGTCGGAGGGCGAAATCGCCGGAGCGGGTTCGACTTCAAGTAATGAAGCACGGCCCGCTATGCCATAGCGGCGTCCACACACCCATCGTTTTTTATCAATTGGTGATCGGCTCAGCTTAGACCGAGCCTGCTTCCGTCAAGACAAAGCCCGGCGCTTTGCGGCACCGGGCTTCGTTTCACGTGAGTCGTGCAGAAGCTCGCGATCAGGCGGTCTTCTTCTTGTCGTCTTCGTCGATCTCTTCGAAGTCGGCATCCACCACGTCTTCACCGGCCTTGCGGGCATCAGCCTGAGCGTCCGCTTCCGCGGCTTCAGACTGGCTGGCCTCGTACATGGCCTGGCCGAGCTTCATCGACACCTCAGCCAGAGCATTGCTCTTGGCCTTAATGTCTTCGGCATCGTCACCTTCAACCGCCGTCTTCAGCGCGGCGATGGCATCGGCGATCGCGGTGCGATCGGCTTCCGAAACCTTGTCACCGTAATCGGCCAGCGACTTCTCGGATGAGTGGATCAGACCTTCAGCCTGGTTCTTGGCCTCAACCGCAGCGCGACGCTTCTTGTCGGCGTCGGCATTGGCCTCCGCGTCCTTCACCATCTTCTCGATGTCGGCATCCGACAAACCGCCGGAAGCCTGAATGCGGATCTGGTGCTCCTTGCCGGTGCCCTTGT
>DCDI01000093.1:0-2303 GCA_002316345.1 Phyllobacteriaceae bacterium UBA1059
TCGCGGGTGATCGTGTCGATCAGCGGGTTGAGCGGGTCGTTAATTTCGATCAGGTGTTCAAATTTCATTGTTGTCAGCTCGTAGCAGTGGGCGCGGGGCGCGATGGGGCGATGGTAACCGATCACGCCCGAAGCAGCCCATATGCCGCCAGCCTGGCGGAATTCAACCTGCGCGCCCGTGCTCATCCGCCAGCGTTGCAGATTTGCACAGCAAGATTGCCGGATCGACCAGGACGCTCCCGGGAAGCGGCCAGAAAGCGCCAAGTTCGCCGCGCACAGCCGCGCCGGCTTCGCTACAATACTCAGCTGTCCTCAAAAATTGCTCCCCATGTCCAATGCACCAAAGTTCGGCCTGAATTGGCCGCAAAGCGAAGCCGTGCTCTATCTCGACGGCCCCTGCCTGGTGCTGGCCGGCGCCGGCTCGGGCAAGACGCGGGTGATCACCCAGAAGATCGCCTACATGATCGAAGACCGCGGCTACGATCCGCGCACGATCGCGGCGCTCACCTTCACCAACAAGGCCGCGCTCGAGATGCAGGAGCGTATCGCCAAGCTGCTGAAACAGCCGAAGCAGGCCAAGCAATTGACCGTCTCGACCTTCCACTCGCTGGGCGTGAAGATCCTGCGCCAGGAAGCGGCCGGCGTCGGCCTGAAGGACAAGTTCTCGATCATGGACAGCGACGATTGCTACACCATCGTCTCCGATCTTGGCCTCACCACCGACAAGCAGGAAATCCGCCGCATCCAGAACGCCATCTCGCTGTGGAAGAACGGCCTGGTCGACCCGGACGACGCGATCAAGCAGGCCAAGGACGAGGACGAAGCCCAGGCCGGCCGCGTCTACCGCAGCTACGTGGCGACCCTGCAGGCCTACCAGGCAGTCGACTTCGACGACTTGATCCGCCTGCCGGTGGAGCTGTTCCGGAATAACGATCCGATCCGCGACCGCTGGCAGCGCCGCCTGCGCTACCTGCTGATGGACGAGTACCAGGACACCAACACCTGCCAGTACGAGCTGGTGAAACTGCTGGTCACCGGCATCGGCAAGAAGCCGATGTTCACGGCCGTCGGCGACGACGACCAGGCGATTTATGCCTGGCGCGGCGCCTCGGTCGAGAACCTGAAGACGCTGCAGGTCGACTTCCCCGACCTGCGCGTCATCAAGCTGGAACAGAACTACCGTTCCACCACGCGCATCCTGCAGGCGGCGAATGCCGTCATCGGCAACAACCCGAAGCTGTTCGAAAAATCGCTCTGGTCCGAGCACGGCCTGGGCGAGCCGATCAAGGTGATGGGCATGCAGAACGACGACCAGGAAGCCGACCAGGTGGCGATCATGATCTCGGCCGACCACTTCCAGCGCAAGAACAAGTGGTCGGACTACGCGATTCTCTACCGCGGCAACCACCAGGCACGCGTGATGGAGCAGGCCTTGCGCAAGGAACGCATTCCGTACACGATGTCCGGCGGGCAGAGCTTCTTCGATAAAGCCGAGATCAAGGACATCATCGCCTACCTGCGCCTGATCGCGAACCAGGACGACGACCCGGCCTTCATCCGCGCCGTCACCACGCCGAAACGCGGCGTCGGCATGGCCACGCTGGAAGTGCTGGGCGAATTCTCGCGCCAGTGGAACTGCTCGCTGTTCGAGGCGGCCGGCAAGGGCGGCATCGAAGCCAAATTGCAGGACCGCCAGCTGCACCCGCTGCGCGACTTCTGCCGCTTCATCGACGATTTGGAGGACCGCGCCACCCGCCCCGGCCCGTCCGGCAGCGGCGACAATGCCGCCGAGGTGCTGGACGACATGATGAAGGAGATGAACTACGAGCACTACCTGTACGAGAACTTCGACGACCGTGCGGCGCAGAGCAAGTGGCAGAACGTGCTGGAGTTCACCAACTGGCTGAAGGAACGCGGCCGTGGCGGGCGTGACCGCGATGGCGAGGAAAAGAACCTGCTCGAATTGACGCAGATGGTGGCGCTGATGTCCATGCTCGAGGGCCAGGACGAAACGCCGGACGCGGTGCGCATGTCGACCCTGCACGCCTCGAAAGGGCTGGAGTATCCGCACGTGTTTTTGGTGGGCGTGGAAGAGGGGATTTTGCCGCACAAGGGCGACCCGGACGACCCGATCGAGAAGATCGCCGCACGCATCCAGGAAGAGCGGCGCCTGATGTACGTGGGGATCACGCGCGCCCAGCGCACCTTGCAGATCACCTGGTGCAAGAAGAGGAAGCGCGCGGGCGAGCTGGTGCACTGCGACCCCTCGCGCTTTATCAAGGAGATGGCGCTGGACGAAGGCGA
>DCDI01000093.1:2368-2620 GCA_002316345.1 Phyllobacteriaceae bacterium UBA1059
TTGCTGGCGACGCCGAAGCCGGACGCGCCGAATCCGGTGGCGTAATCTGCTCATCAGGTACGCCGGCCGTAGGGTGGGCACCCCGTGCCCACGCGGTACGTGCCCATGATTACACCTGCGGCCGCGAATGATCGCTCGCACGATATCCGGCGATCACGCACTTTCGCATGTCGCCTTTCGGATAATGTGCGAGCGACGCATCACCGCTAAAGGTGCAAGGACACTCCCGTACCGCGTGGGCACAGAGTGCCC
>DCDI01000223.1:0-3306 GCA_002316345.1 Phyllobacteriaceae bacterium UBA1059
CTTTCGTTGCGTTCGGGGTGGAGGAAGTTCCAGCCCTGCTGCAGATGGCGGATCAGCGAATGCGCCTTGTATTGTGTAGCCACGCCGATACGGCGGATGCCGGAATTGAGTGCGTTTGAGAGCGCGAAGTCGATGATGCGCGACTTGCCGCCAAAATATACGGCCGGTTTGGCGCGCCGGTCCGTCAGTTCCTTTAGCCGGCTTCCTCGCCCGCCGGCAAGCACATAAGCCATGGCGTCGCGCGCCAAGGGCTGCTCACGATTCCTGCCCATTCTTCCCTCCCGCCTGCACGTCCAGTCTCATTCCAAGTTCAGTTTGCGAAGTTCAGTTCGCAGTGCAAGTTGCACCATTGTAGCTAGAGGGGGAATGGCGAAAGTCGCGAGCCTTTATGCTTTATTTTGTCGAATACGCATATGATAAAAAAGGGCCGGTGCACGCACCAGCCCCCTCTCGTTGCGTCAGAATGCCCGGTCAGGCCGGAACGTCCCAGATCTCGCCGGCATATTGCCGGATCGTGCGATCCGACGAGAACCAGCCCATGCGCGCGGTGTTGTGGACGGCACGACGATTCCAGTCCGCGCTGTCACGCCACAGGTCATCCACACGGCGCTGTGCATCGGCGTAAGAGTCGAAATCGGCGGCGCACATGAAGGTGTCGTGCTCGTAAAGCCCACCGATCAGGCCGCGATAGCGCTCCGGCTCGTCATGCGAAAACACGCCCGACAGGATCGCCGACAGAGCCTGTGACAGTTCGGGCGAGTTCTCGATCGCTTCGCGCGGATTGTAGCCCTTTTCGCGTTCTTCCTTCACTTCAGCCGCGGTCAAACCGAAGATGACGATATTGTCTTCACCGACATGCTCCTTCATCTCGACATTGGCGCCATCCAGCGTGCCGATGGNNCCGGCCGTGGAGATCTGCTCCGACAGGTCGGCTGCCGGCATCATCACCTCGGCAAGGCTCACATTGTAGTTCGGGATGAACACAACCTTCAGCAAACCACGCACGGCCGGATCGTTGTTGATGACACGGCCGACATCATTGGCGAGCTTGATGATCTTCTTGGCGTTGAAATAGCTCGGCGCTGCCTTGCCGCCGAAGAATTTGACGCGCGGAACCCAGTCGCGCTCGGGATGCGAGCGAATCTGATCGTAGAGCGCCACGGCCTCGATGATGTTGAGGAGCTGGCGCTTATATTCGTGGATGCGCTTGACCTGAATGTCGAACAAAGCCGACGGATCGAGGTGGAGCCCCATCCGCTCGCTCACGACGCGCGTCAGCCGCTCCTTGTTGGCGCGCTTCACAGCGGCGAACTTTTCGCGGAACGAGGCGTCGTCGGCGAAGCGGTCAAGCTCCTGCAACGCCTCGATGTCGTCCATGAAGCGGTCGCCGATGGTCTCACGGATCAGCGAGGTCAGCGCCGGATTGCATTGGAACAGCCAGCGGCGTTGCGTGATGCCGTTGGTCTTGTTGTTGATGCGGTTGGGATAAAGCTGATGGAAGTCGGAAAACACCGTCTGCTTCATCAGATCGGTATGCAGTGCCGACACGCCGTTGATCGAATGCGATCCGGCGAAAGCCAGATTGCCCATCCGCACGCGGCGCTCGCCTTCTTCGCCGATCAGCGAAATGTTGCGGATCTGGCCATCGTCCAGGCCCTTGTCGCGGGCTTCGCGCAGAAGCTCGGCGTTGATGGCATAGATGATCTGCATGTGGCGCGGCAAAAGCTGCTCGAACACATGGATCGGCCAGCTTTCCAGCGCTTCCGGCAACAGCGTATGGTTGGTGTAGCCGAAGGTGCGGCGGGTGATGTCCCAGGCCGCTGCGAATTCGAAGCCGTGATTGTCGAGCAGAAGCCGCATGAGTTCGGCGACAGCAACCGCCGGATGCGTATCGTTGAGGTGAATCGCTGCCTTGTCGGGCAGAGAGGTCAGATCTTCATATTCGCCGAGATGGCGGTTGATGATGTCCTGCAGCGATGCGGCGGAGAAGAAGTATTCCTGCCGCAGCCGGAGTTCCTGGCCGGCGAGATGGGAGTCGGCGGGATACAAAACGCGGGTGAGCGCTTCCGCCTTGTTGCTTTCCTTCAACGCGCCGATGTGGTCGCCGGCATTGAAGGCATCGAGCAGGATCGGGTCGATCGGTATCGCCGACCATAGCCGCAGCGTGTTGACCCGCTTGCCGCGCCAGCCCACAACCGGCGTGTCATAGGCGGTCGCCAGCACGCGCTCCTGCGGTCGCCAGATATTGCCGGAGGGCTGGCCAAGTTCGTCCGTTAGCGCCTCGACCGTGCCGCCAAAGCCGATCTCATAGGCGCGCTCGCGGCGGTCGAAATCCCAGGGATTGCCGTGTTCAAGCCAGGTTTCCGGCAACTCCACCTGGTTGCCGTCGTGGATTTCCTGGCGGAACAGCCCGTGCACGTAGCGGATGCCATAGCCATGCGCCGGCACGTCCACGGTCGCCATGGATTCCATGAAGCAGGCCGCGAGACGGCCCAGACCGCCATTGCCGAGTGCGGCGTCTGGCTCGAGTTCGGCGATCACATCGAGATCGACGTCGAGCGAAGCCAGGGCTTCGCGCACGTCTTCCAGCATGCCCATGTTGGAAAAGGCGTCGCGCATCAGGCGGCCGATCAGGAATTCGAGCGACAGGTAATAAACGCGCTTGCCGCCGGCCTTGTAGGTGCGCTCGGTCGAGTCGATCCAACTCGTCACGATGCGATCGCGCACGACCTTGATCGAGGCATTCAGCCAGTCATGCCCGGTCGCCACATTGGCATTCTTGCCAACGCGGAACATAAGGGCCTTGAGAATTTCGTCTGCCAGTGTGCCCGGCGCCGCCTGCGGCGCGATCGGGTGGTGCTTCTTTGGAAGTATCTGTCCGCTCATCACCTTTTCCAGGTTGCGTTCGCCGCTCCTCCGACCAACATCCTCCCATCCTGCCTTTAACATAGGCTAAGCCGCCGACGGCAGTCTTAAAAGAAAAGGTTCGAAAAAGCTTACGCTGCGAGCGCGTCGGTTGGCGGCTGCATGGCGCCCGTCATCAAGGCAACCGCATCCGACATCGAGATTTGCTTGGGATCCACCACGCAAAGGCGGCGCCCGAGCCGGTGGATATGGATGCGATCGGCGACTTCAAAGACATGCGGCATGTTGTGCGAGATCAGCACGATCGGCAGGCCGCGCTTCTTCACGTCCTGAATGAGTTCGAGCACGCGGCGCGATTCCTTGACGCCGAGCGCTGCCGTCGGCTCATCCATGATGACGACGCGCGAGCCGAACGCCGCAGCGCGCGCGACCGCGACGCCC
>DCDI01000223.1:3380-3708 GCA_002316345.1 Phyllobacteriaceae bacterium UBA1059
GCTGGCGCTGACCGCCGGACAGGGTTTCCACAGCCTGGCCGATATTCTGGATCGTCATCAAGCCAAGCTCGGTCAGCTTTGCGCGCGCCTGACGTTCCATGGCGCTGCGATCAAGCATGCGGAACCACTGGCCGAGCACGCCGGGCTTACGAATTTCACGCCCGAGAAACATGTTGTCGGCGATCGATAAAGCCGGCGACAGAGCGAGGTTCTGGTAAACGGTCTCGATACCGGCATCGCGCGCTTCCATCGGCGACTTGAAGTTGACCAGCTGGTCTCCCAGTCGGATCTCGCCTTCGTCAGGGATGGTGGCGCCCGAAATCGCCTT
>DCDI01000223.1:3881-24540 GCA_002316345.1 Phyllobacteriaceae bacterium UBA1059
TCATGCCGAGGATCGACCCGCGCCCGCCGAACAGTGAGATGCCGCCGATCACCACCGCAGTGATGCTTTCGATGTTGGCGAATTGTCCCGCCGTGGGTGACACCGAGCCGATGCGCCCGATCAGGCACCAGCCGGCCAGCGCACAGATCAGCCCGGACAGGACGTAAACAGTGACCAGCATCGGCCGCACCCGCACGCCGGACAGTTTCGCCGCTTCAGGATCATCGCCGATCGCATGGAGATGCCGGCCCCAGGCCGTGTGGTTCAGTACGTACCAGAGCAGCGCGACCAGCAGCACCATGGCAATCACGCCATAGGTGAAGACGGCATTGCCGATCTTGAAGGTCTCGCCGAAGAACTGAAGCAGCGGCGCCTGCGCGCCGATCTCCTGGCTGCGGATCGTTTCATTGGCGGAATACAGGAAGTTGGTGGCGAGGAAGATCTGCCAGGTGCCCAGCGTGACGATGAAGGGTGGCAGCTTCATCACTGACACCAGCACGCCATTGATGTAGCCGCACAGCGCGCCAACCGCGAAGCCGCACAAAACGGCCAGCGCAGGTGGAAGACCGTAGCGGAAGGTGAACTGCCCCATCACCACCGAAGACAGTACCATGATCGCACCGACTGACAGGTCGATGCCGGCGGNNCTGCCGTCGGTATAGACCATGGTGACGCCGCGCAGCAGCAGCATCATCACCAGCGTGGCGATAAACGCCTGCACCTTGCCTTTCGCGACGATGGTGCCGGTAACGGCGCCGATAAACGCGCCTAATCCCAGCGCGGCGGCCACGGCCAGCAGCGCATTCACCTCAAGGCCGACAATCGAGGCCGCCACCGCGCCGGTCAGCGCCAACAGCGACCCCACTGACAGGTCGATGCCGGCGGTTAGGATCACCAGCGTCTGTGCGGCGCCGACGATGCCGACGATCGCCACCTGCTGCAGGATCAGCGTCATGGAGAAGGCGGAAAAGAAGCGCCCGCCGATGATCGCGCCGAAGATAACCAGCGACGCCACCAGCACGATCAGCGGAACGGCGGCGGGGCTGGAATGGAGGAATTGCTGGGCGTGCTGAAGCGCCGTGCGCCGTTCCGGCTCGAAATTCGCAACGGATGTTTCGCTGCCGGACAGAACAGTCTCGAACTCCTGAGGTCTGTGCAGACCGGCCGATGTTTCGCTCATGCTGCTCTCTCCCGCGGCCTGTTCATTCGTCCGAAGGCGCTCGATCGCGCCCGATAGTGCCGATGGTGATGAGGAGGACCAGTTTCCCGGCCCTCCTCCTGCAAGCCCGTTGTTTTTAAACGGGCCGCCTCCCCTCAACTGCTCAGCGCGGCGTCAGCCCCAGCACTTGCCGAGACCGGCCCTGGAGTCGATCGATTCGACGCCCGGTGCCGGCTTGTCGGTGACAAGCGTCACGCCCGTATCGACGAAATCCTTGCCGGCCGTCGGCTTCGGCTTTTCGCCGTTTTCAGCAAAGGTCTTGATGGCTTCCACGCCAAGGGCCGCCATTTGCAGCGGATATTGCTGCGAGGTCGCGCCGATCGCACCATCCGCGACGTTACGAACGCCCGGGCAACCGCCATCGATCGAGACGATCAGCACATTGTCCTGGATGCCGAAGGCCTTCAGCGCCTCGTAAGCGCCTGCTGCAGCCGGCTCGTTGATGGTGTGGACGACATTGATGCCAGGATCCTTCTGGAGAAGGTTCTCCATGGCCTGGCGGCCGCCCTCTTCATTGCCGTTGGTGATGTCATGACCGACGATGCGCGCATCGTCCTCGTCGCCGATGCGGTTGCCGTCCTTCACGTCAATGCCGAAGCCTTCCATGAAGCCTTGGTCGCGCAGAACATCGACCGAAGGTTGCGATGGTGTCAAATCGAGGAAGGCGATCTTGGCGTCTTTCGCCTTGTCGCCGAGGGTTGCAGCCGCCCACTGGCCGATCAGCTTGCCGGCGAGGCGATTATCGGTGGCGAAGGTCGCGTCGGCCGCATCGGCCGGCTCGAGCGGGGTGTCGAGGGCGATTACCAGCATGCCGGCATCCCTGGCCTTCTGAATCGAGGGCACAATGCCCTTCGTGTCGGACGCCGTGATCATCAGGCCCTTGGCGCCATCGGCGATGCAGGTCTCGATCGCCGCGACCTGGCTTTCGGAGTCGCCGTCGATCTTGCCGGCATAGCTCTTCAGGTTGACGCCGAGTTCCTTGGCGCGCGCCGTGGCGCCTTCCTTCATCTTGACGAAGAAGGGGTTGGTGTCGGTCTTGGTGATCAGGCAAGCGGTAACAGGCTCCTGCGCGGAGGCCGGTGTGCCCAGTGCGATCAGGGCAGCCGCAGCCGCGCCGAACACACCTGTCTTCAACAGGGTCTTCGTGGTCATCGTTCCTCCCAGCCAGCTTCTCGCGTCGTGTCGAGCGAGCCCGGCAATTCTCCTCCGGCAGCCGCGAGCCGCGGCACCTGATGCGAGCAAACATCAGCGCTGGGGCGCTGTCAATCTGCACGAATTTAGGTGTTGAGACCGCTGACATACACCGCCACGACCGGATAGGAACCACGACCCTCGACCTTGCGGACCTGCTCCGCTAAATGCGGACAAGAACAAGACCTCGCATGCCGCCTCGGCATGGCTTGATTGGGAGACCAGACGATGATCGTTTGCTGCGGCGAAGCCTTGATCGACATGTTGCCGCGCAAATCCACGGATGGCGAAGACGGCTATGTGCCTTATGTCGGCGGCGCGGTTTTCAACACGGCCATCGCGCTTGGCCGGCTCGACATTCCGACCGGCTTCTTCACCGGTATCTCCACTGATTTCTTCGGCCAGCAGTTGCAGGATGCGCTTGCGGCCAGCCATGTCGATCCCCGCTACATTCACCTTTCCGACCGTCCCACCACGATGGCCTTCGTGCGCCTGAAGGACGGGCATGCCAGCTACATGTTCTATGACGAGAACACGGCGGGTCGCATGCTGATGCCCGAGGACATGCCGATCCTTTCGCCGGATGTGGAAGCCCTGCACTTCTCCTGCATCAGCCTGATCCCGGAACCCTGCGGCTCGACCTATGAAGCGCTGATGCAGCGCGAGAAGAATGCGCGGGTCATCATGTTCGACCCCAACATCCGCAAGGACTTCATCCCGGATCGCGAGGCACACCGCGCCCGCATGATGCGGATGCTGGAAATGTCGGACATCGTGAAACTGTCCGACGAAGATCTCGCCTGGTTCGGCGAGACCGGCGACCATGCGGAGATCGCCGAGCGCTGGCTGCACAAAGGGCCGAGCCTCGTGATCATCACCATGGGCTCGAAAGGCATCGCGGGCTATACCTTGGAGCATTCCGTCCATATCCCGGGCGAGGCCGTGACCGTGCAGGATACGGTCGGCGCTGGCGATACCGTAAATGCCGGCGTGCTTGGTTATCTCCATGACAACCACCTGCTGTTCGAGAACTCCATCGTCGGCCTGACGGAAGACCAGATTCGTGCAGCCCTCACCTTCGCCAACCGCGCAGCAGCGGTGACCGTTTCGCGCGCGGGCGCCAACCCGCCCTGGCGGCACGAGCTAACAGCCTGATCGGCAGCTTTCAGTCTGGCTTCGTATCCGCGATGAACCAGGGATTGGAGAAGTCGCAATCCTCGGCCTGGCCGCGTTTGCCGTAAGTAAGGGGCTCGCCGTCGACCCTTCGGGTCGTGCCCCCGGCAGCGCGCAGGATCGCATCGCCTGCTGCCGTATCCCATTCCATGGTGCGGCCGAAGCGCGGATAGATGTCAGCCTCGCCTTCGGCCAAAAGACAGAACTTCAGCGACGAGCCGATGGAAACCAGCTCAACCGCGCCGCAGGTCTGGATGTAGCTGTCGGTTTCTTCCGTGCGATGCGACCGGCTGGCCACGACGGTTGGGACCCTGGTCGGGGTCCGCACGATGATGTTGCGGCGCTCGCCGGGCTTGTGATTGACCGTATCGATGCGAAACGCGCCTTCCGGGCTCGCACTATAAAGAACACTGCGCGCCGGCGCATAAACTACGCCGATCACCGGAATACCCTGCCGAATCAACGCGATATTAACGGTGAACTCCGGGTTGCGCTTGATGAACTCACGCGTGCCATCGAGCGGATCGACCAAGAAGAACAGCCCGTCGAGTTCGGGCGGGCAGATGCCGGCTGACGCTTCTTCTTCAGCCACGCAGGGTATATCCGGATACGCTTCGCGCAAACCGGCGAGGATGATCGCTTCGGCCTTCGCGTCGGCCTCAGTCACGGGCGATGCATCCGCCTTCAGCTCGACCGGGAAATCAACTTGATAAACATCCATCACCGCCCTGCCCGCCTGCAGGGCCAGGGTCTCGAAGGTGGCGAGGATGTCGCGGTCGCTTGTTTGGGTCATGCCCTCAGTAATAACCGCGTTCTCGCAGCCAGTCTTCCACTTCGATGGCTAAATCTTCAGGCGAACGACCGAAGGGCTGGAGGTGGATGTCTGCATGCTCCGGCGCTTCATAGGGCGAATCGACGCCTGTGAAGTTCTTGATCTCGCCACGCAGAGCTTTGGCATAAAGCCCCTTGGGATCGCGACGGGCGCATTCCGCGAACGGCGTATCCACGAAGATCTCCACGAACTCGCCCTCTCCCNNTCAGCTCGCGTGCCATGCGGCGCTCGGCGGTAAACGGTGAGATGAAGGAAACGAGGACCAGCAGGCCGGCGTCGGCCATCAGCTTCGCCACTTCTGCCACGCGTCGAATGTTCTCGACGCGGTCCTGATCGGTGAAGCCGAGATCGCGGTTCAGACCGTGGCGGACATTGTCGCCATCCAGCACATAGGTGTGCCGACCCTCCGCATTAAGCTTCTTTTCGACCAGGTTCGCTACCGTAGATTTGCCGGAGCCGGATAGGCCGGTGAACCATAACACGGCGGGCTTATGCCCCTTCAAAGCCGCGCGCGACGCCTTGCTGACATCCAGCGCCTGCCAGTGAATGTTTTCGGCGCGGCGCAGCGGATGGTGGATCATGCCGGCCGCAACCGTTGCATTGGTGATGCGGTCGATCAGAATGAATGCGCCCGTGGCGCGGTTTTCCACGAAACTATCAAACGCGATGGGCGACTGCGTGGAGATATTGACGACGCCGACTTCGTTCAGCGCCAGCGACTTCGCCGCTTCCTGCGCGAAACTGTTGACGTTAACGCGATGCTTGAGGTCCGTGACCGTTGCCGTCGACTGGTCGGTTTCGGTGCGCAGGATATAGGACCGGCCAGGCAGCAGCGGCTGTTCGGCGAACCAGACGAGGTTCGCGGTAAACTGGTCGGCCACATGCGGGCGGGCGCTGGGCGCAACAAGCGCGTTGCCGCGGGAAGCCTCGACCTCGTCCTCGAGCAGCAAGGTCACCGCCTGCCCTTCCACCGCACGGATCAGGTCGCCGCGCGGGCCTATGATGCGCTTGATCCGCGACGGCTTGCCCGACTTGGCAACCACCACGGCATCCCCTTGCCCGATCGAGCCGGCCGCGACCGTTCCGGCAAAGCCACGGAAGTCGAGATTGGGACGGTTTACATACTGGATCGGGAAACGGAACGGCTTTTGCGCCGCCCCTTGTCCGAGATCGATGTCTTCCAGATGCTCCAGCAAGGAGGGTCCAGCGTACCATGCCATGCGATCGGAGCGCGCAATGACGTTATCGCCATAGCGTGCCGAAATTGGGATCGGTGTGATCGTGGCAAAGCCGAGATCGCCTGCAAATGCGCGATAATCGGCAGCGATCTGGCCAAACACCTCTTCGCTATAACCGACGAGGTCGATCTTGTTGACCGCCAGCACGATGTGGCGGATGCCGAGCAGCGAGGCGATGAAGGAGTGGCGGCGCGTTTGCGTCAGCAGACCTTGCCGCGCATCCACCAGCACGACGGCCAGATCGGCCGTCGAGGCTCCCGTCGCCATGTTGCGGGTATATTGCTCATGGCCAGGCGTGTCGGCGACGATGAACTTGCGCTTCGGCGTCGTGAAGAAGCGATAGGCCACGTCGATCGTGATGCCCTGCTCGCGCTCGGCCTCCAACCCGTCGACCAGCAGGGCGAAATCCAGATCCGTGCCGGTCGTGCCGTGTTTCTTTGAGTCATTCTCGAGGGTTGCGAGCTGATCCTCGAAGATCAGTTTTGTATCGTAAAGCAGCCGACCAATCAGCGTCGACTTGCCGTCATCCACCGAGCCGCAGGTCAGGAAGCGCAGCAGCGATTTCTGTTCCTGAGACGCCAGGAAGGCGCGGACCTCATCGCGCAACGCATCTTCAGCCACATCCACTTCGCGCAAGGCAGCGACGGCGCTCATCAAAAGTATCCCTCGCGCTTCTTCTTCTCCATCGACCCGGTTTCGTCACGGTCGATCAAGCGGCCCTGCCGTTCGGAGGTACGCGCAACCAGCATTTCACGCACGATGTCTTCGGTGGTCTCGGCGTCGGACTCGATGGCAGCCGTCAGCGGATAGCAACCGAGCGTGCGGAAGCGGACAAGCCTATGCTGCGGGACTTCACCGGGCAGAAGCGGCATGCGGGAGTCGTCCACCATGATCATCTGACCGTCGCGCTCCACCACCGGCCGACGATCCGCGAAGTAAAGCGGCACGATCGGGATGTCTTCCTGGAGGATGTATTGCCAGATATCCAGCTCAGTCCAGTTCGACAGCGGAAACACGCGGATCGACTCACCCGGCGCCACGCGCGTGTTGAAGATGTTCCACATTTCCGGACGCTGGTTCTTCGGGTCCCAGCCATGCTTGGCATCGCGGAAGGAGAAAATGCGTTCCTTAGCACGCGACTTTTCCTCGTCGCGCCGCGCTCCGCCGAAAGCGGCGTCGAAACCATAGAGATCAAGCGCCTGGCGCAGGGCTACGGTCTTCATGATGTGGGTATGCGTATTCGAGCCATGGTCGAACGGATTGATATTGTCGCGCACGCCTTCCGGGTTCTGGTGAACCAGAAGATCAAAGCCGTGCTGCGCCGCCATCCGGTCGCGGAACGCGATCATCTCGCGGAACTTCCAGCCGGTGTCGACATGCAGAAGCGGAAACGGCAGCTTGGCCGGCGCGAAGGCCTTCAAGGCCAGATGCAAGAGAACGGCCGAATCCTTGCCGATCGAGTACAGCATCACCGGCTTGGAGAAAGTCGCTGCAACTTCACGGAAGATATGGATGGCTTCGGCTTCAAGCCGGTCGAGATGGGTCAGCGTGGAAGGCATCGCTTGGGGTGCGCCTGGCAGACAGAAGAATTTTGTTCTGCATACGCCTTCGCAAGCCAAGCTCTCAAGAAATGCCGATCTAAGATTTCGGGTTCTCGTAGAACGTATATACCGCCGAAGGCGGTTCGACGTTTTCATCCAACAAAAAAGCCACCGCCGTGAGGCAGTGGCTTCCTTAATGGTCAAATTCGACGACTTACTTGCAGCCGTTTGCCGTGGTTGCGGTTGCAGGCGAGNNGCCGCCGGAATTGCTTTCGGCCGAGCTATCATTGGTGCCACCAGCGCTGGAGCCGGACTGGTTCGAGCCATTTGCGTTGCCGCCGGCGGAGTCTGTGCCTCCACCCTGGCCACCCGCACCACCCGCGCCGTTGCCTGAGCCTCCGGCGCCGCCTGCACCAGTACCGCCAGAGTCATTGTCGTTGCTACCCGAGCCGCCGGAATTATTTCCGCTCGAATCTTGTGCCCATGCGGCGCCAACACTGCCGCTGGCCATCATCAGGGCGACCATACCTGCGAGTGCGATCTTCTTGTAAGCCATATCAGTTCCTTCCCAGACTCATTTGGACTTTCAAGACAACCTAGCAGAACAAGGGATAAAGTTTCCCCCGCTCGGAAACAAATCAGACGATCCGATCTATTAGAACTTGGAAATACTTCTTCAAGCACATGGCTGGGGCGCCTGGATTCGAACCAGGGAATGACGGTACCAAAAACCGTTGCCTTACCGCTTGGCTACGCCCCACCATCACCAACCGAGAATGGATCATCGGTCGTGAAAAGGATCGCCGGCCTATACACGCAGCGATCCCATCGATCAATCGGGATTGACCCAAGAACTCACAAATCAGGCGAGGCGCACGGCCTCGGTGACCTGCTCGATGATGTAGCGCTGCGTTTCCTCATCCAGATAAGGATGCATCGGCAAGGCAAACACGTCCTGCGCTACGGTTTCGCTCACAGGCAAACCGGCCGAAGCCTGCGGGTAGTCCTTGTAGGCGGTCTGCTGGTGCAGCGGCTTGGGGTAGTACACAGCGGTCGGCACGCCCTTGGAGCTGAGATAGCTCAAGATCTTCTGCCGGTCTTTGCCGGGTGCGCGCACCACATATTGCGCCCAGACCGAGGTCGAGCCTTCGGCAATGCGCGGCACCTTCACGACGTTTGACAGGCCGTTGTTGTAGCGATCCGCCACTTCGTTGCGCGCCTCGATTTCCTCAGGGAAGATCGCCAGCTTCTCGATCAGGATCGCGGCCTGGATCGTGTCGAGACGGCCATTCATACCGATTCGGACATTGTCGTAGCGATCCGAGCCCTTGCCGTGAAAAAGGAGCGAGCGCAGCAGATCGGCTGTCTCATCATCATTGGTGTAGATCGCGCCACCATCGCCGTAGCAGCCGAGCGGCTTGGCCGGGAAGAAGCTGGTGGTGGTGAAGTCGCCGATCGTGCCGACCTTGCGGCCCTTGTAAACGCCGCCATAACCTTGCGCAGCATCGCACAGCAGCCACAGGCCGGCGTCGTGCACGATCGACTCGATGGCGTCGTAGTCCGCAGGCTGGCCGAACAGATCGACCGAAATGACGCCGACCACGTTGTGACCGGCAGATTTCGCCTCGCTCAAAGCGGCCTTCAGCTTTTCCGGATCGAGGTTGTAGCTGTCTTCGTCGATGTCCACGAATAGCGGCGTCGCATGCAGCTGGGCGACAACTTCGGCCGTCGAGGCGAAGGTGAAGCTCGGGCAGACGACGACATCGCCAGGACCGACATTCTTGGCCATCAGGCACAAAGTGAGCGCATCGGTGCCGTTGGAACAGGCGATCGCGTACTTCACGCCGGAGAATGCGGCCATTTCCTTTTCGAGCTGCGCGACTTCCGGCCCGAGGATGTACTGCCCGTGATCCAGAACCTTGGTGACTGCCGCATCGACCTTGTCGCGGATGCGCTTCTGCTGGGTGGCGAGATCGATGAAGGGAATGGTTGGATTGGTCATGGTCGTCCGCGTGCCCCAAGGTCAGTCTGAAACTGCGCGGTTGATAAAGCCGCCGCTTGAGATTCGGCAAATCACCTGTTGCGTCACTCTGTTGCAAAGAAGAAGGTGCGGTTGCAAAGAAAAAGGCGGGACCGAAGCCCCGCCTTTCCGCAAACGTCAGATTCGAGCGTTTAGGCGCGCAACGCGCGGATCGCGGCGACGAGCGAGGCTGCAAGAGCAACCTTGATCGCGTCGGCGAGCAGGAACGGCACGACGCCAGCGGTGAAGGCCGACTCCGAGCCGATCAGCATAGCCAGCCAAGCGAAGCCGAGACCCATGATCGCGACCTCGCCGGCAACCATGGCCGCGCCGATCTTGAAGGGATTGCGGTCCCAGCCGCGATCGGCAGCCAGGCCGACAACGGTAGCTGCCACCACATAACCGGCCAGATAGCCGCCGGTCGTGCCCATCATGTAAAGGAGGCCGACGCCCTTTTCCGGGCTCGACTGGAACACTGGCAGGCCGGCGGCGCCTTCCGCCATGTACAGAAGGATGGTGGCGAGGCCGAGACGGCTGCCGAACAGGGCAGCAATCAGGAAGATGCCGAGCGTGCCCAGGCTGATGTCGACCGGACCGAGGAATACCTTGGTCTTAGCCGTCAGCGTCAGAAACAGCGTGCCGACAATGGCGAGGCCGACCTGCATCGCCAAGCGTGCGGTGCGATTCTCCGGTAGAAGACCGGAAATAAAGGGTTTTGCTAGCGATGCCGTGGCCATGTCCACTCCCCGAAACAGTTCCCGGCCCCCAAGGCCGGCTCGTCTTTCGGTATATTGGCTTCCATGCTAAGCGGCAACCGCCTTTGGACACTTGTTAGGTCTGCGGATGTCACTGGAATTGAGCATGGCCTTCGACGGCAAAGCTGGTGAAGCCATCGCGATGGCGCCGAACGTTTTGTGCGTCACAGCCAACAATCCGAGCCCCTACACCTTCCATGGCACCAACAGCTATATCGTGGGCACGGAGACACTGGCTGTCATCGATCCAGGCCCAGATGACCCGGCCCATCTCGGCGCCCTGCTGCAGGCGATCGATGGCCGGCCCGTGTCGCACATCTTCGTCAGCCATACGCATCGCGATCATTCGCCGCTGACGCCTGCCCTGAAGGCTGCAACGGGTGCGGAAGTTCTGGCACAAGGGCCGCATCGTGCCGCCCGTCCCTTGCGCGACGGCGAGGTCAACCCGTTTGCAGAAAACTCTGATTATGCTTTTGCGCCGGATCGTGCCTTGGCCGATGACGAGCTGGTACAAGGCGATGGCTTTGCGATCCGCGCGATCTACACGCCCGGTCATTGCGCAAACCACACCGCCTTTGCCTTGGAAGGCACCGGGCTGTTGTTTTCAGCCGATCATGTGATGGCCTTCGCCACGACCGTTGTCGCACCGCCGGATGGATCCATGTCGGACTTCATGGCCTCGCTCGACCGGCTGTTGCAGCGTGACGACCGCCTTTATCTGCCTGGCCATGGCGGCAATGTAGACAATCCGCTGCGCTTCGTGCGCGGGCTGAAAGCGCATCGCAAGATGCGTGAGCGGGCGATCCTGGAACGCTTCTCGGCCGGCGACCGCACCATCAAGGACGTGGTGGCCGCCATCTATCGCGACACCGATCCGCGCCTGCATGGGGCCGCCGCTTTGTCGGTTTATGCGCATGTCGAGGATCTGGTGGCTCGCGGATTGCTGCAGGCCGAACCTGATCTGGCGCTCGACGCACATTACAAGCCGGCGTGAACGGCGAGCTTACTGGCTGACTTGCGGCATCGCTGCGTCGGCCAGAACCGCGGCATCGAGATCGTCGAAGAATTGCTCGATGCGCACGGCGTTGTCGCCGAAGTCATGTCCGCCATAGCGCGAGGCCGAACGCATATCGACGTAAGCCATCGTTTCTTCGTCAGTGACGCGGATCGCGAGCACGCACGGGAATCCGAGCAGGAATGAACCAGCCACAACGTTGATCGTCGCGGCAGGTCCGCTCATTTCAGGAAAAGCGCGCACGATCTGCCAGCCGCGATCCTCCACCAGCGTCACGATGATCTGGCGAATGCGCTCGGGCGGCAATGTGTAGGAATGGCCGATCACGGTCGGATAGGCGGCAAGCTGTTCTTCCGCCTCCCCTTCACTCATGGCGCGCGGTCTGTTCATCGCGGATGTCGGATTGGGCACCTGGCTCAGAAGCGGCCGGCTTTCCGTATCGGTGGTGATGTCATGCAGCATCGGCGTCGTCAGCCCGCGATAGGCCAGGAAGCCGACCGGGATCAGCGCGATAAACAGGAAGAAGCCGGCCACGACGAGGTTGGTGCCGACCTTATCGCCACGCGTCCACATACGATGGAAAGCAAGAAGAAAGGCGCAGAGCGACAGCACGATCAGGGCTGCCACCACCCCAAGCGTCATCAGGAAGGTTTCCGAATCGAGCCGGCCCAAGCGATGGGTCACCGCGGCCACAACGAACAGGATGACGGCAAAGATCGCGCTGCGGCGCGACCAGCGCGCCGCTCGCGATTGTCGCTCGGGATAGAGGGCAACCATGCAGGAGCTCAGGCCGTCGGCAAACGATAATCCTTGAACCGCTCGCGCAAGGTGATCTTCTGGATCTTGCCGGTCGCGGTATGGGGAATCTCATCAACAAAGGTCACGTCATCCGGCAGCCACCATTTGGCGACCTTGCCATCCATGAAGGACAGAAGCTCCTCGCGCGTCGGCTCCTTGCCGGGCTTCTTGACCACGACGAGCAGCGGCCGCTCGTCCCAGCGCGGATGCGCGATGCCGATCACCGCTGCTTCCGCGACATCGGGATGCGCCACGGCGAGATTTTCCAGATCGATCGTGGAAATCCACTCGCCGCCGGACTTGATGACGTCCTTGGCGCGATCGGTGATCTGCATGTAGCCGTCGGGGTTGATGTGGGCGACATCGCCGGTGTCGAACCAACCATCCTCGTCGAACTGCTCGGAGCCGGCACCGCCGTAGTAGGATTTGGCGACGGAGGGTCCTCGCACCTTAAGCCGACCGAAGGTCTTGCCATCCCATGGCCGCGGCTTGTCCTCGTCGTCGGTCACCTTCATCTCCACGCCGAAGGGTGCAAAGCCTTGCGTCTGCTGGATGTCGAGCTTGGCCTCACCGTCCAACTCGGTGAAGTCAGCCTTGAGCGTGCAGAGCGAGCCCAGCGGCGACATCTCGGTCATGCCCCAGGCATGAACGACCTCCACGTCGTAGTTGTCCTGGAACTTCTTCACGATCACGCGCGGACAGGCCGAGCCGCCGATCACCACCTTCTTCAGGTAGGGCAGTTTCTTAGCCGTTTCCTCCAGATGCTGCAGCAGCATCAGCCAGACGGTGGGAACTGCCGCCGAGAAGGTGACCTTTTCGGTATCGAGCAGTTCGTAGATCGACGAGCCGTCCATCTTGCCGCCCGGCATCACCAGCTTGGCCCCGATCATTGGCGCGCTTTGGCCGAGGCCCCAGGCATTGGCATGGAACATCGGAACGACAGGCAGGATCGTGTCGCGCGAGGAAATACCCATCGAGTCGGGCATCGCCGCGATCATGGCATGCAGGACGTTGGAGCGGTGGCTGTAGAGCACGCCCTTGGGATCGCCGGTGGTGCCGGAGGTATAGCACATGCCGGCGGCTGTGTTTTCATCGCCGTTGCAGTCATGCCAGGTGTAGTCGCCATCGGCGCCACCGAGCCAATCGTCGTAGGCCACGACGTTCGGCAGTTTGGTTTGCGGCAGATTGCCGGCGTCGGTCAGCACCACGATCCGTTTCAATGACGGCACGGCAGGCGCGATCTTTTCCACCAGCGGCAGAAAACCGGTGTCGACGAACAGTGCCTGGTCCTCAGCGTGGTTCATGATCCAGGCGATCTGATCGGGGAACAAGCGCGGGTTCAGCGTGTGATAAACGCCGCCCATGCCCATGATGCCGTACCAGGCTTCCAGGTGGTTGCCGGTGTTCCAGGCCAGCGTGGCGATGCGGTCGCCCGGCTTGTAGCCTTCCCGTTCCAGCAGCTGCGAAATCTTGCGGGCGCGAAGATGGATATCGGCATAGGTCGTTCTGATAATCGGCCCTTCCGACGAGCGCGACACGATCTCGCGACGCGGATGTTGTATCGCAGCGTGATCAAGGATCTTGTGGCATAGCAGCGGCCATTGCTGCATCAAACCAAGCATAGTCACCTCCCAGTAGTCAGGCCGCCAGTAGAGCTATGAACAGGCTGGATGTCCAGCACCTGGCTGGCACACGGCTCCGTTACGGAACTTCCATACCGATACCCCGTTCTTTCATGTCACTTGCCGGCGCAAGACGCATGACACTGCCTGCGCCTTATTTGTGACATCCGAACCGCCAAGGATCATCCGCGGCACGCAGAAGGCAAGCGCGGAGACCCAAGATGCAGGCGCAGCGAGTTTTGCAGGACGACTTTGACTTTTCCGAAGCGTTGGAAACGATCGAGCTGGAACTTGCACTTCAGGTTCAGGATGTTCCCGGCCTCGGCTTTGATGCGGCTGTTGATGCGGCCTTGACCAGCCTTGGCGGTCAGCTTCTGTTCAGCCTGCCCGCCGCGCCTGGAGAGGATGTTCGCGAGGTGGCCGCCGTTTCCATGCCGACGGGCGACGAAGGCGGTCGCAAGCTGTTGCTCGTGACCCTTGAGCAAGACGGCGAAACCATGCGCGTCGAGGATGCGAGTGACGGGCACAATCCTGTTGCTGATCTCGCCTGTTCCATGGCGGGTGTGCTCGATACCTTCGCCGTCAGCACGGCGCGCGAAGAAGAGCCGATCCTTCTTTAAACGTCTGTGAAGCGGGAACCTGCGACGTCCGCTCGCCCCGCCTTGAATGGAACACGCCGCCTTTGCTCGCGTTCATCGCTCACACAGCAATGAACAGGGAGAGCGGATCATGGACAGCTTCGACGCTTCAACCGCAAACAAGCAGCCGGCCTCGGGCGGCATCACAGTCGAGCCGTTCGATGGCGTCGTAACCGCAACCTTTGCGGACGTCATCATCGGCTCCTCGAAGGAAGCACTGCTTCTGCGCGAGGAAGATCACGATCCCGTCTTCTATATTCCTTTCAAGGACGTTTACTTCGACTTCTTGCGAAAGTCGCCGACCGTGACCCATTGCCCCCACAAGGGCGATGCTTCGCATTGGAGCGTTTCGGCCAATGGCGAAGGCATGGATGATGTGGTGTGGGCCTATGAGACGCCCTTCGCCGGCGTGGCCGAAATCGCCGGCCATGCGGCCTTCTATCCAAAGAAGGTCCGCATCGAAGCGGTCAACAATCAGACCGATCAGTCGATCGATCTCTGAGTGCTATGCACGATCACGATGACGGGTGCTCCTTTCATCGTGATCGCGGCGGGCGGCGTTGTGATCCTGCCGCCCTGTTGCGGCGCCGATTACCGGCCATTTCCTGGGCCATGAACCCAGACCTCTCCCCTTCAAGACTGTCCCGTCGCACGTTTCTGGCTGCTGCCGGCTCGGCCGCACTAGCACCGCTCCTGATCCGTAACGCCGCAGCTCAGGACATGGCGTGGAAAGCTGCCATCCTCGATCGCGCCAACGGCTTCGATGCTTTGCGCTCCCTGATCGTCACACGGGGCGGCCAGCCGCTGATTGAGGAGGTTCTTCGCTGCGGCCCGCTTACGCAAGGCGTGAACATCAAGTCTGCATCGAAGACGATCCTCTCCGTGCTTGTCGGCATCGCCATCGACAAAAAGGCGCTGGAAGGTCCGGATCAGAAGATCGTGCCATTGCTTGGCATTGCTGTACCATCTGACACCGATCCGCGTCTGCGCGATGTCACGATCGGTAACCTCCTGTCTATGCAGGCCGGACTTGAGCGTACGTCTGGTCCGAACTACGGCCGCTGGGTGCAAAGCCGCAATTGGGTACGCTACGTGCTGGAACAGCCTTTCGTCGATCAGCCCGGCGGAAAGATGCTGTACTCCACCGGCAACACGCATTTGCTGTCCGCCATCTTAACCCGCGTCACCGGTAAACCCACTCTGGCTCTCGCCCGTGAATGGCTGGCCGAGCCGCTCGACATCACCATTCCCGCCTGGTCGAAGGACCCGCAGGGCATCTATTTCGGCGGCAACGAGATGGTGCTTTCTCCCCGCGCCCTTCTGGCTTTCGGCGAGATGATCCGAAACGGCGGCAAGGTCGGCGATACGCGCGTTGTTTCGCAGGAATGGCTCGATCTCAGCTGGCAGCCGCGGACCGCCTCGCCTTGGACCGGACATCAATACGGCTATGGCTGGTTTCTGCGCGATGTCGGCGGGCAGCCGGTGCGTTACGCCTGGGGTTATGGCGGGCAGATGCTGTTCGTGGCGCCGCAAGCGAATCTGGTCACCGTGATGATCTCGGATCCGAACGCACCGTCCGGGCGCAACGGCTATGTGCAGGAGCTTCACAGCCTATTCGACAATATTCTCGTGGCTGCTCAGAAAGCAGCCTGAGCAACTGGCGTGCCGGTTGCATCGCCTTCGAGGCTGTCGAGCTTGACGAACTCGGCGCCCCGCGCTTTCAAGGCCAGCAACCCGGCTGCGACGCCCGCGCCGGCCTGATGGGTCGGCTGGTTAATATGGGCAATGATGACGTCACCGTCCTTCGCGGCCGCAATCCGCTTGGTGGTCTGGCTCGCGCCGAGCAGAGAACCGCCATCACCATTCAGGGAATAGCCGGCGATCTTCAATCCCAGCGCGTGAACCTCGCTGATCGCGCCTTGGCTGTATTTCGCAGTCGCACCGCGAAACCAGCGGGGATGCGCAACGCCGGCAGCAACCAAGGCATCCGCCCCGCCCTGCACTTCCACCTTCACCGCTTCGGGCGAGCCGGCAGCCTTCAGCCCATAAATTGTCGCCGCATGATCAACAGCGGGAATGTGGTTGGCGCCGTGATCCTCGATCTCGAACAGATCGGGATGCGCCTTCAGCACCGCCAAAGCGGCACTATTATGCTTCAACCAGCGGCCGGTCGCGAAGATCGTTGCCGGAATGTGGTTGGCGACCAGCGTGTCGAGAATGCGCGCATCGGTCTTGCCGCCGCACGCATCGAGCGTCACCGCCACCCGCAGGTGGTCACTGTGTGGAAGATGCAGGGATGGCTCAACGAGCGGCTCGGAGGACGCCGCACCGAGGGAGAGCAGAAAGGCAAAGACTGATAGGCTGAAGCGCATGGGACGGACTCAAGAAATGCAATCCGGTCCCGCTGCGCCCAGCCTGTGGCAAATGCGTGGCGCTACTTCTTGACCACCGCCGCCTGTGCAGCGGCGAGGCGTGCAATCGGCACACGGAACGGCGAGCAGGATACGTAGTCCAGGCCAACTTCCTCGCAGAAGCGAATGGAAGCGGGATCGCCGCCATGTTCGCCGCAGATGCCCAGCTTGATGTCGCCGCGTGTCCGCCGACCCTTCTCGGCTGCGATCCGCACCAGTTCGCCGACTCCCTCTACATCGATCGACACGAACGGGTCCTGCTCGATGATACCCTTCTGGCGGTAGGTTTCCAGGAAGCCAGCAGCGTCGTCGCGCGAGATTCCGAAGGTGGTTTGCGTGAGATCGTTGGTGCCGAAGGAAAAGAACTCGGCCTTTTCAGCAACCTTGTCGGCCTGAAGCGCTGCGCGCGGCAGTTCGATCATCGTGCCGACGAGATAATCGATCGGCATGTCGGCTTCGGCAATCACATCCTTGGCGACCTGATCGATGCGCGCCTTTACGTAATCGAGCTCCGCAACCAATCCGACCAGCGGCACCATGACCTCCGGAACGATCGGCTTGCCGGTCTTCTTGGCGGATTCGACAGCCGCCTCGAAGATCGCGCGCGCCTGCATTTCGGCGATTTCCGGATAGGACACGGCCAAGCGGCAACCGCGATGGCCGAGCATCGGGTTGAACTCGTGCAGCTCTTCCGTGCGATGGCGCAGCTTGTCGGGCTGCACGCCCATCGCAGCCGCGACCTCGGCGATTTCTTCCTCGGTCTTCGGCAGGAACTCATGCAGCGGCGGATCGAGCAAGCGGATCGTGACTGGAAGGCCGGCCATGATCTCAAACAGGTCGAGGAAGTCGGCGCGTTGCATTGGCAGCAGCTTGGCCAGCGCTTTGCGGCGGCCGTCTTCCGAGTCTGACAGGATCATCTCGCGCACGGCGATAATGCGGTCCTCATCGAAGAACATGTGTTCGGTGCGGCAAAGCCCAATGCCTTCGGCGCCGAAGGAGCGCGCCATGCGCGCGTCGGCAGGCGTTTCGGCATTGGTGCGCACCTTCATGCGGCGGATCTTGTCGGCCCATTCCATGATCGCGGCGAAGTCGCCCGACAATTCCGGCTGCAGCATCGGCACGGCGCCCTTCAGCACCTGGCCGTTGGAGCCGTCGATCGTAATGATGTCGCCCTTCTTGAAGGTCTGGCCCATCACGCTCATCGTGCCTGCACGCGCATCGACACGCAGCGTGCCGGCGCCCGACACGCAGGGCTTGCCCATGCCCCGCGCGACCACCGCCGCATGGCTCGTCATACCGCCGCGCGTGGTCAGAATGCCTTCGGACGCATGCATGCCGTGAATGTCTTCGGGGCTCGTTTCCACACGCACCAGAACGACCTTGCGGCCCTGCTTCTTCAGGTCTTCGGCTTCATCGGAAGTGAAGACGATTTCGCCTGTAGCAGCGCCCGGCGATGCCGGCAGGCCAACCGCCACGACGTCGCGCTTGGCCGACGGATCGATGGTGGGATGCAGCAATTGGTCGAGCGACGCCGGATCGATGCGTGCCACTGCTTCCTGCTGGGTGATCAACCCCTCGCCTGCCATTTCCACGGCCGTCTTGAGCGCTGCCTTGGCGGTGCGCTTGCCCGAACGCGTTTGCAGCATCCACAGCTTGCCGCGCTCGATGGTGAATTCGAGATCCTGCATGTCGCGGTAATGCTGCTCCAGCACATCGGCGATGCGGACGAATTCGTTGAAGGCGTCGGGCATCACCTTCTGCAGCGATGGCTGATCGGAACCGGCGGCAATGCGGGCTTCTTCGGTGATGTTCTGCGGCGTGCGAATGCCGGCCACCACGTCCTCACCCTGCGCATTGACGAGAAATTCCCCGTAGAGCGCCTTTTCACCCGTCGACGGATTGCGCGTGAAGGCAACGCCTGTGGCCGAGGTCTCTCCCATATTGCCGAACACCATGGCCTGGACGTTGACGGCCGTGCCCCAGCTTTCCGGGATGTCATGCAGGCGGCGATAGGTGATCGCGCGGGCATTCATCCAGCTCGAAAACACCGCGCCGATTGCGCCCCAAAGCTGTTCCTGCGGGTCCTGCGGGAAGGGCTGCCCCAGCTCTTCCTCGACCTTTGCCTTGTAAAGCCCGACGATCTTCTTCCAGTCAGCGGCCTTGATCTCGGTATCGAGTTCCAGCCCAAGACGGGCCTTCTGGTCTTCCAGGATCTCCTCGAAATGCTCGTGGTCGACGCCGAGCACGACATCGGAATACATCTGGATGAAGCGGCGATAGCTGTCCCAGGCGAAGCGTTCGTCCGACGCGTCCTGCGCGAGGGCTTCGACCGTTCCGTCGTTGAGGCCGAGGTTGAGAACGGTGTCCATCATGCCCGGCATGGACGCGCGGGCGCCTGATCGAACGGATACGAGGAGCAGCTTGTTCTTGTCGCCGAAGCGGCGGCCGGCGATCTCGCCAACCTTGGCCAAGGCGTCTTCGACCTGCCCCTTCAGCTCGGGCGGATAGCTCTGGCCGTGCGCGTAATAATAAGAGCAGAGTTCGGTCGTGACGGTAAAGCCGGGTGGTACGGGAAGGCCCAGGCTGCACATTTCGGCGAGGTTCGCGCCCTTGCCGCCCAGCAGGTTCTTGTCGCCGGCCCGTCCTTCAGCCGCGCCATCGCCGAAGCTGTAAACCCACTTTGCCATTCGTCCCTCCTGCAGCGGCCGATCAAGCTCAAAAAGGCCGATAGGCTGTGGCTTCCCCAATGGCAAGCCACCCTTCCCTCATCCGCATCACCTCAATCGATTAGCAGCGTGATCTCTCGCCAACGCTGGACAAGTCAGCGTCTTCATGCAAGAACATATCAGGAACATCATAGGAGGCAAGCATGAAGATGACGGGCAAGCTCGATTATCTCGAACTTCCTGCTTTGAACGGCACGCTGGATGCGACGAAAGCGTTCTATGCAGGCGCGTTCGGCTGGAGCTTCACGGATTATGGTCCGACTTACGCCGCCTTCGATGAAGGGCTGGAAGGCGGCTTCCAGGCCGATCGCGAGGAAGCATCGGAGAAGCCGCTGCCGGTTCTTTATGCCGAACATGTGGACGCTGTTCTTAATGCGGTGAAAGGTGCCGGCGGACGGATCACTCGCGATATCTACGCCTTTCCGGGCGGCAGGCGCTTCCACTTCACCGATCCTGCCGGCAATGAACTGGCGGTGTGGGGCGCGTAAGCTATACGGCTTCCGCGATCTGTTCGGCGGTTTGCAGATCGACCGAAACAAGCTGGCTGACGCCTTGTTCGGCCATGGTCACGCCGAACAGCCGGTTCATCCGCGCCATGGTGATGGGATTGTGGGTGATCACCACGAAGCGCGTATCGGTGGAGGCCGCCATCTCGTCCATGAGGTTGCAGAAGCGCTCGACATTGTGGTCGTCGAGCGGTGCATCGACCTCATCCAGCACGCAGATGGGCGCGGGATTGGTGAGGAAGACGGCGAAGATCAGCGCCATCGCCGTCAGAGCCTGCTCGCCGCCGGATAGCAGCGTCATCGTCTGCGGCTTCTTGCCCGGCGGTCGTGCGACGATTTCCAGCCCGGCTNNCGACTAGCTGCAACTCCGCCTCGCCGCCGCCGAACAGATGCGTGAAGAGACGCTGGAACTGTCCGTTCACAGTGTCGAAGGCGGTCAGCAGGCGCTCACGGCCTTCGCGGTTCAGGCCCTGGATGGCCTGACGCAGCATGCGGATGGCTTCCACAACGTCGTCGCGATCTTTCACCAGCGTGTCGAGGCGTTCGGTCAGTTCGCGCTGTTCCTCGTCGGCGCGCAGGTTTACGGCACCCAGCCGCTCCCGCTCGACCTTCAAGCGCTCCAGCCGCTGCTCGACTTCCGCTGCCGTCGGCAATGCTTCCCCATCCGTCACGCCGGCATGAGCAAGCGCCTTGTGCGGCAGCACGCCCAAAGCCTCGCTGATCCGCGCTTCGATCGCCAGGCGACGGTCATCGGCGGCTGTGAGACGTTCCTCAGCGCGGCCGCGGGTTTCGCGCGCTTCGGAGAGCGTGGCGATCGCCGCCGTTGCCGCGCGGTCGAGTTCGAGCTGCCTGGCTTCAGCCGTTTTCATGGTATCGGCGGCCTGAGTGTGAGCCGCTACCGCCTTTGCCAACTCGCCCCCCAAGGAACGGCGTCGCGCGTCAAGCTCTTCGGGTGCCGTGGATAAGGTTGCCTG
>DCDI01000250.1:0-3082 GCA_002316345.1 Phyllobacteriaceae bacterium UBA1059
GCCGAAGGGTTCAATCCCGCCGCCGGCGCTGCGCCTGGCAACACGGGGGCGCCGCGGCTTGGCGCTGAGGCCGCCGATCCCAACGCGATCGCGCTGTTTACGCCGGGCGAGCAGGACGACTTCACCACACCCAGCGATGCGGTTGCCGAATTGACGGGCGAAGGCGAGGCCCGCGCGCTGCGCATCCATTCCGGCCGCTCCGGCTCGGCCATCGCCTTCAACGTGCCGCAGGACGTCTTGAAGCAGCTGGCCGGGCGGCGCGCTTTGTTCGTGGTGGAAGCGCAGGCGGAGGATGGCGAGGCGACCCAGATCTCGATCAGTTGTTCCTTCGGAGAACTGGGCGATTGCGGCGGACGGCGGCGCTTCGACCTAACCGGCGAGCGCGGCGACGTGATCTTCGATGTCGATCTGCCGACGGTGGAGCCCGGTTCCGACGGCACGATCGCCATCGTCAGCGATGTCTCCAACAACGGCAAGGCCGTGGACATCTATTCGATACGCGTGTCTGGAAATTAAAAGCGGCTAAGCATCCAGCATCGACTGCAGCGTTTCGATGCGGTCAGCTTCCGCCGTCGGCTTGTCCCAGCGCAGGCGGTTGATGCGGGGGAAGCGCATGGCGACGCCGGACTTGTGGCGGGTCGAGCGGTTCAAGCCTTCGAAGGCAACCTCGAACACCAGACCGGTGGTGCGGTCGGCGCGCACGGAGCGCACCGGGCCGAAGCGGTCGATCGTGTTGTCACGCACAAATTTGTCGATCTGCTTCAACTCCTCGTCGGTGAAGCCGAAATAGGCCTTGCCGACCGGCACAAGCTCCGGCGCGTCTTCAGGACCCGACCAGACGCCGAAGGTGTAATCGGAATAGAAGCTGGAGCGCTTGCCGTGTCCACGCTGCGCATACATCAGCACGGCATCGACCGTGTAGGGATCGCGCTTCCACTTGAACCACGGACCTTTCGGGCGGCCCGGCACATAGGTGGAATCCCAGCGCTTCACCATCACACCCTCGATGATGGGATGCGGCGGGTGCTTGCGCATTTCATCGAGCTGCTCCCAGCTGTCGAAGGACACGAAGCGGGATACGTCGAAGCGGGCGGGATCGAGCGTGGAAACAAAGGCTTCGAGATGCTTACGGCGCTCGACGAAGGTGAGACCGCGCAGATCCTCGTCGCCGCGCTGAAGAATGTCGTAGACCCGCACAAAGACCGGAAACTCCGCCTGGACCTTGGGCGACACGCTTTTGCGATTGAGCCGTTGTTGCAGGTCGGAGAAGGTGGCGGTTCTGCCTTGCGGATCGCCGACCAGCAATTCGCCGTCGATCACGCCATCGAAGGTGACGGCCTGCATCAGGTCGGGAAAGGAGCCGCTGATATCGTCGCCGGTGCGCGAATACATCCGATAGGTGCCGTTATTGGCAACGACCTGAACGCGGATGCCGTCCCATTTCCATTCGGCCGCGTAATCCGATGGTTCAAGCCTTGTATGGTCGGTGTCGCCCATCGGCGTCGACAGCATGACCGGCCGGAACAAGGCCTGCGCCTGCGGCACCGGCTTGTCCGCCCTGCCCTCCAGCCAGGCGAATAGATCCGCATAGGGCGCATGCAGCCCGTGCCACAGCTCCTCGATCTCGTTGACGGGCTTGCTCCCGAAATCCGCGAGCGCCTGTTTGGCAAGACGGGCTGAAACGCCAATCCGCAACGTGCCAGTGACGAGCTTGAGGATCGCAAAGCGTTCGGAAGCGGCGGAATGATCGAGAAGATCGGTCAGCACCTTGCCTGCATCGGAGCGGCTGACAGCCATCAGCCGAGCCGCCACATCCGCCAGACGCAGTTCGGTGCCTGCACCATCGTCCCCGGTCGGCCAAACCAGGCTGATCGTTTCGGCGAGATCACCGACATAATCATAGGAATAGCCGAACAGAACCGGGTCCATGCGCTCGCTCATCAGCGCCCGTAGCAGCGCCGGCTTCACGGCGGGAAAATCGAGGTCACCGATCAAGGCAGCAAGCGCCAGACCACGATCGGGATCGGGTGCGGCGCGGAAATAATTCACCATCAGCTGGAGCTTGCGGTTGCGCGACGGCGTCAGCACCAGACGGTCGAGCAGTTCGGCGAAGGCCCTCATTCCGACTCGTCCTCATAGCCGACGAGATGGAGCGGCTGGGCGCGCAGCTGCTTGAGCTCGCAGTATCGCACCAACGCTTCTTCGCGGCCATGCGTGACCCAGATTTCACCGGCGCCCACCTCGTCGATCGTGTCGCACAGCTCGTCCCAGTCGCAATGGTCGGAGATGATCAGCGGCAGTTCGACGCCGCGCTGGCGGGCGCGCTGACGCACCTGCATCCAGCCGGACGCGAAAGCCGCCACCGGATCGGCGAAGCGGCGCGCCCATCGATCGGCGAAGGAGGACGGTGTGCCGACCACGATGGCGCCGGCGAAATCGGTCTTGGCGCCTTTTTCCAGCGTTGCGGGCTTTAACTCGCCGAGATCGATGCCTTGCGTCTGGTAATAATCGCACAGCTTCTGCAGCGCGCCGTGAATAAAGATCGGCCGATCATAGCCGGCGTCGCGCAGTTCCTTGATGACGCGCTGCGCCTTGCCCAGCGCATAAGCGCCGACCATGTGGGTACGGTCGGGAAATTGCGAGACCGAGCGCAGCAGCTTGGCAACTTCCGCCTTTGAATCCGGATGGCGGAACACCGGCAAACCGAAGGTCGCTTCGGTAATGAAGATATCGCAGGGCACCAGCTCGAAAGCTTGGCAGCTCGGATCGTGGCGGCGCTTGTAATCGCCCGATGCCACAATGCGCAGTCCGCCACATTCCACCGCGATCTGCGCCGAGCCCAGGACATGGCCGGCCGGATGAAAGGTCACCGTGCAATCGCCGAAGCTGATCGGTTTACCCCATTCGGCCGCCTGACTGCTTTGCGCAAAAGCCGCGCCATAGCGGATCGCCATGATGTCGAGCGTTTGCTGCGTGGCGAGCACGGCCGTGTTGCCGGGGCGCGCATGATCGGCATGGCCATGGGTGATCAGCGCGCGCGCAACGGGGCGCACCGGATCGATGAAGAAATCGCCGGGCGGGT
>DCDI01000250.1:3176-13144 GCA_002316345.1 Phyllobacteriaceae bacterium UBA1059
GCCTGTTCTGGCGTCATACGCGTCCACCTTCTCCCTTTTCAGCGCGGTGGCCGATGGCCTTTACGACCCTGTCTTCTGGACTGTCCTCCGGCGACTTCCTTGCCGACCGCCGCGCGGATTATGCCAAAATGCTGGCGGAAGGCAGCGACTGGACCGCCGCAGCGGAACTGATGACAGGGGCTCTGGAAATCGCACCGAACTGGGCCGCCGGCTGGTTCCGCCTCGGTGAGCTACGCGAGAAGGCAGACGACACGGCCGGCGCGGAACAGGCGTGGCGCGAAGCGTTGCGCCTGGAGCCCGCCGACTGCTTCGGCGCCACGCTGAAGCTTGCTTTGCTGGGCGCCGCCCCTATTCCCGAGACACCACCGGCCGATTTCGTGGAAGCCTTGTTCGACGATTATGCCGACCGGTTCGATCATGCGCTGGTGGACAAGCTCGGCTACCGCGTGCCCGAACTGCTGGAAGCTGCCCTCCACGCGACTGGCCGCACCCATTTCGACAAGACGGTCGACCTCGGCTGCGGCACAGGCCTGATGGGCGAAAGGCTGCGTCCGCTTTGCGGCGATCTGGAAGGCATCGACCTCTCAGCCGAAATGCTGCGCAAGGCNNTCACGCTCGCTGCGTGTATGACCGGCTGATCAAGGGCGACATCGCGGAACTAGACATCGCAGCGGGCATCGACCTCGTCACCGCCGCCGACGTCTTCATGTATGTCGGCACGCTGGAAGCCGTGTTCGCGAAAGTGGCCGCAATGCTGCACCCCGGCGGGCTGTTCGCCTTTTCGGTGGAAGCGTCCGATGGCGACGATCTCGTGCTACGCGAGTCCCGCCGCTACGCCCATGGGCGCGCCTATGTGGAACGGGAACTGGCGCAAGCGGGGCTGGCGCTGGTGTCTCTGACGGAAGACACGATCCGCAGGGATCGCGGCGAGGAGATCATGGGGCTGGTGGTGGTGGCGGGGCGTTGACCCTTGAGACCCTGCAGCAGGGAGAGAGCCTGCCGATGTAAGCTCGGCAGGCCATATCGTTAGTGAAGACGCCTCAAGGCTTCTTCACGACTTCCTGGGTGCCTCTTTCCAGTGTTGATCTCAGATATCCGACCTCCATTCACGTCGAAACGTGCTGCTATCCTGCTTTGGAGTTCGCCCTGCATCAGCAAAAAATGAACTTGAACCGCATCTTCGAAGGTCAGGTCATGGCTAGGTGTCGCACTAAGTTTACGCATGTCAGCGTGTCCTATTCAGACCGCGACCCGGCTTGACATCTGCCACGAACGGGACAATTGTCCCCTCGTGATCACACGTTTCCGCCGGGCCACGGCGGTTGCAATCAAGGCCGACCACTTTTGGCGAAGTGGTCGGCCGCTCCGTTTCAGTAAGCCTCGCGACTCGCCTGAAACAGCCGAGGATTCCGCAGAGCTTACGTCCCGTCAACGATTCGTTTCATGATGGTACTTCTATCCACACCGCCCTATCTCTAAGCGGTGACAAAGCTCATCCTCCCTCCTTCCCCCGACACCACCCTACCCGCTCGGCTGCCGGAACCGTTTCTGCGATGGTTCGGCAAGAAGGGGTGGGCGCCTCGGCCGCATCAGGTGGATTTGCTAGGGCGGGCGCAGGCGGGGAAGTCTGTGCTGCTGATTGCGCCGACCGGTGCGGGCAAAACGCTAGCGGGTTTCTTGCCGAGCCTGACAGATCTGGCGGAGCGGCCGAAAAAGAGGCCGGGCGAAGCGCATCGAGGCGTGCATACGCTGTATATCAGCCCGCTGAAGGCGCTGGCCGTCGACATCGAACGCAACCTGACGACGCCGGTCAACGAAATCGGTCTCAAGGTCACGCTGGAAACGCGAACGGGCGACACGCCGGCATCCAAGCGCCAGCGTCAAAAGCTATCGCCGCCCGATATTCTTCTAACCACCCCCGAACAGCTGGCGCTGCTGATCGCCAGCAACGAGCCTGAGCGCTTTTTTGCCGACCTTCGGTATGTCGTGCTCGACGAGCTGCATGCGCTTGTCACCTCCAAGCGCGGGCATCTTCTTGCGCTCGGTCTCGCGCGACTGCGCACCTTCTGCCCTGATCTGCAGGTCATCGGCCTGTCCGCAACGGTTGCCGAACCCGACGAGCTTCGCCGTTGGCTGGTGAGTCAGGCGGAACCCGGCGCCATGTCGGACCTCATCACGGTCGATGGCGGTGCGAAACCGGACATTTCCATCCTGAAATCGGAAGAGCGCGTGCCGTGGGCGGGCCATACGAGCCGTTACGCCATTCCCGAGATCTATCAGGCGGTCAAGGATCACAAGACGACGCTGTTGTTCGTCAACACGCGCTTCCAGGCCGAGTTGCTGTTTTCAGAACTCTGGCGCGTCAACGAGGATACGCTGCCGATCGCGCTCCATCATGGCTCGCTGGATGTCGGGCAGCGCCGTCGCGTCGAAAAAGCGATGGAAGCGAATGCGCTGCGGGCGATCGTCGCGACCTCGACGCTCGATCTTGGGATCGACTGGGGCGATGTGGATCTCGTCGTGCATGTCGGCGCGCCCAAGGGTGCCAGCCGATTGGCGCAGCGCATCGGCCGCTCAAACCATCGCATGGATGAACCATCCAAGGCCATCCTCATTCCTGCCAACCGGTTCGAAGTGCTGGAATGCGAGGCCGCACTCGAAGCCAACTATCTTGGCGCGCAGGATACGCCGCCGCTTCTTTCAGGTGCGATCGATGTGTTGGCGCAGCATGTGCTGGGAACGGCCTGCGGTTCACCCTTCCATGCCGACGCGCTTTATGACGAGGTGCGCACGGCAGCACCTTATGCCGACCTCGAGCGCACCACCTTCGACCGCATCATCGATTTCGTCGCCACAGGCGGATATGCGCTGCGGGCCTATGAGCGTTATGCCAAGATCCGCAAGACCAAGGAGGGTCTCTGGCGCATCAGCCATCCGCGCTATGCGCAGCAATATCGCCTGAATGTCGGCACGATCGTCGAGGCACCGTCACTCAACATTCGCTATGTGGGCAAGGGTCGCGGCACAGCTTCGCGTGGCGGCATGACGTTGGGGAAGATCGAAGAAAGCTTCCTTGAACAGCTTGAATATCATGACACGTTCATGTTCGCCGGCAAGATCCTGCGTTTCGAAGGCATTCGCGACAATGAGTGCTTCGTGTCGAACGCCCCGGATTCAGAGCCGAAAGTTCCTTACTGGGGCGGCTCGAAGTTTCCGTTGACGACCTATCTCGCCGAGGTCGTTCGAGGCATGCTGGCCGATCCGGAGCGCTGGAAGGCACTGCCGGAGCAAGTGGCCGACTGGCTGCGCATGCAGGCCGACAGGTCCGTTCTACCTAATGCCCACGATCTGCTGGTGGAAACATTCCCGCGCGGCAACCGCTTCTACATGGTGGCCTATCCGTTCGAGGGCAGGCTCGCGCATCAGACGCTCGGCATGCTCTTGACCAAGCGACTGGAGCGCGCCCGTCTTCATCCTCTCGGCTTCGTGGCGAGCGACTATTCGCTGGCGATCTGGGGCATGGAGGATATGGGGCACGCCTTCAAAACGGGAAAGCATCGCCTTTCGCACCTTTTCGACGAAGACATGCTGGGCGACGATCTCGAAGAGTGGATGAATTCCTCTTATCTCCTCAAGCGCACCTTCCGGAATTGTTCGGTGATTGCGGGCCTGATCGAAAAGCGTTTTCCAGGACAGGAAAAGACCGGAAAGCAGGTCACCGTCTCAGCTGACCTCATTTACGACGTCTTGCGCTCTCACGAGCCGGATCACATCCTCCTGCAGGCGACCCGTCAGGATGCCGCAACGGGACTGCTCGACATTCGCCGTTTGAGCGAAATGCTGGGGCGCATCCGGGGTCGAATCATGCATAAGGATCTCCAGCGGATTTCGCCGCTGGCAGTGCCTATCATGATGGAGATCGGCAAAGAGCGCGTTCATGGCGATGTTCATGATGCTCTGCTCGCTGAAGCCGAAGACAGCCTCATGGTTGAAGAGGCGATGGGACCGAATTGGACGCAGACGCACGAGACATGATGCCGCTTGGTATCAACGGACGCATTCGCATCGAGGGCCAAGAAGCGCTGTGCGACCGTTCGGGCGCGCTCTGGTTCGCCGATCATTCTCTCCTTGTCGTTTCCGACCTCCACCTTGAGAAGGGTTCGGCCTTTGCCCGGCGCGGCTCGTTCCTGCCGCCTTACGATACGGCCACAACCCTTCTGCGCCTCGCTGTCGCGATCGACGTTNNCGCTGTCGCGATCGAGCATTACCAGCCGAAAGTCGTTGTCAGCCTTGGCGACAGTTTCCACGATGGCTGGGGCTCCGAGCGCATGCCGGATCCTTTCCGCGCGCAGCTTGCCGATCTGCAGAAGGGTCGCGACTGGTACTGGATCACCGGCAATCACGATCCCGATGCGCCAAAAGGTGTTTGCGGCGAGAGTGTCACCGAAATTGCGCTGGCCGGCCTCATCTTCCGTCATGAACCGACGCTTGTCTCGATCGCGGGCGAGATCGCCGGCCATCTGCATCCCGGCGCGCGCATCGTCCAGCGCGGTCGCTCCGTTCGCCGCCGCTGTTTTGCCGGTGACGGCCGCCGGCTGGTGATGCCGGCTTTTGGCGCCTTTACCGGCACGCTCAACGTGCTCGACCGTGCCTATCGTAACCTGTTCGACTGGTCCAGTTTTCGCGCTCACATGATGGGCGATGCACGCATCTACACGATCGCGCCGACCAATCTGCATCCGGGTTGATCAGCCGACGGCTTGTCGCGATTTAGCCGCTTACCCGAACGGGTCCTCAGTCCCGATTGAAGATCATGCGGCCGAGCCAGCCGGTAATGATCGCGAGGGCGACGGCAAAGATGCCGTAAAACAGGCTGTATTCGTGTGCTGCCTGGAAGATCGACTGTTCCACGCCGGATTTCTGGATTGCAAGCTGCGCCGAGGTTTCGCGGATAAACAATCCGTTCTTGAACAGGAAGGCGCGGGCGCGATGCGTGCCGATCGGCACATTGGGCGCGAGCTCCAGCGTGGCGCGGAACAGGTTGGGCGACAGGAACTGCACGCCGCCAATCAGCTCGGAGTAAAGCCCGGTCACCTGCTTGCGCTCGCGCAAAGCTGCGGTGAACTCCTCGATCGTCTGCGGATCGTCGTCGCGATCTTTCGGCTGCAGATACATATAGGCGCTGCCCAGCGAGAGCCTCCCATAGGTCGAGGGCTGCGCCATGTCCTGCAGCGCGCGGGTGGTCGAGACCGAATAGGAGATCGGCACGTTCACGAAGGTCTCGGACTGGGTGTTGATCCACATGCCGAGCACGCGATCCTTGCGGCGCACGACCACCGGGCGTGCCGGTCCTTCCAGGACGACGACCACATCATAACGGTTCTGACGCGCGATCTGCGGGTCGACGTCGTTCAAGGCACCGAAGATGGTGAGGTCGGTGCCGGAAAAGTCGGTGGTGATGGTGATGCGGTCGGTCGACAGGCCGATCTGGATCGACTCGTTGTATTGCGGCGCAGGCTGTTCGGCTTCGGGTTGCGGCTCGGTCTGCGCCAGCGCCGGTGCAAGCAGCGCCGACAGGATCAGGAAGGCTGAGATCACGCGCTTCATCGCTCAGAACTCCCCGAGAGGCCCAAGCGAATACAGATTGTCCGGCTGGACGAAGAGGTCGAAGGCAAGCCGGAGTGCGACCGACACCACCATCAGTGCCAAGAGCAGGCGCAACTGTTCGCCACGCAGCTTCTGGCCAGCCTTTGCGCCATATTGCGCGCCCGCCACGCCGCCGATCATCAGCAGGAAAGCCAGCACGACATCCACGGTCTGGTTGGTGGCTGCATGGACGATGGTGGTGAAGGCGGCGGTAAAGATGATCTGGAACAGTGAGGTGCCGACAACGACGTTGGTCGGCACTTTCAGAAGATAGATCAGCGCCGGCACCATGATGAAGCCGCCGCCCACACCCATGATCGCCGCCAGAAAGCCGATGCCGGCGCCTAGAGCGAGAACCGGGATGACGCTGACGAACAGCTTGGAGGTGCGAAACCGCATCTTCAGCGGCAGCTTGTGGATCCAGTGATGCTGGCCGGCCCGCTTGAGCGACACCGCGCCGCCGCGCGATTTGCGCAGCGTGTTGACGCTTTCCACCAGCATCAAGCCGCCGACCGCGCCTAGGAACACGACGTAAAGCAGCGAAATGAACAGGTCCAACTGGCCAAGCGCGCGCAGCCAGGCAAACACGACGATGCCCAGGCTGGAGCCCGCAATGCCACCAAGGAGCAGCACGAAGCCGAGCTTGAAATCGAGTGTGCGGCGCTTGAAGTGGGCCAGCGCGCCAGACATGGACGAAGCGATGACCTGATTGGCGCCGGTCGCCACCGCGATGGCCGGAGGGATGTTATAGAAGATCAGCAGCGGCGTGATGAGAAAGCCGCCGCCCACGCCGAACAAACCGGAAAGAAAACCGACGGCAGCACCCATAATCAGGACAACGAGGCCGTTGACCGACATTTCGGCTATGGGGAGATAGATGTTCACCCCGTCACACTCAGCTTCTCACCCGTTGAAATAGAAGCGGTCCCGGCAAAGCGGGACCGCAATTTCGTTCAACGCGAATATAGTGGATAAAGCAAGGCGCGATGTCCGTGTTGCGACGTAGCTAGCCACGCGGACGTCGAAGACGCTTACTTCTTCGCCAACAAGGCGCGCACCAGAGGCTCGTTGACCTCGCCGTCGGCCGTCAGCCCATTGGCCTTCTGGAAGGCGATGATCGCGGTCTTGGTCTTGCCACCCATCAGCCCGTCGGGCTGGCCGGCATCGAAGCCGTTCTTGTTCAGGATGAGCTGGATGTTGCGCACGGCCTGCTTCATGTCAATGCTGGCGGTGACGTCGTTGCTTTCCTGCCATTCCGGCGGAACGGCAACGTCGTTGGCAGCGGGATCGGCCGGCTTGGCACGCCACAACTCGGTATCGGCGCGAGCGCGGGTGAGTTCTTCGGGCTTCATGGCCTTGGAAACTTCGTCGCGCTTGGCTTCGGCATCCTTGTCGCCGGTCTTGGCGACCAAAGCGAACCATTTGTAGGACGCTTCGAGGTCCTGGGTCATGCCGACGCCCTTGGCGGCCAAGATGCCCAAATTGAACTGGCTGTCCTTGATGCCGCGCTCGGCCGCTTCGGTGAACCAGCGCACCGCCGCCTTGTTGTCGGTCGTGCCGTCGGCACCCATGGCATAAAGCACGGCCAGATTGTGCATGGCGCTGGCGTTGCCCTGCGCGGCACTTTTCTCGTACAGCGCCTTGGCTTTGGTCAGGTCGCGTTCGACGCCGACGCCCTTTTCGTAGAAATTGCCGATGCGGTACTGGGCGGGCGCAAAGCCACGATCTGCGGCGCGCACATACCAGTCGGCGGCCGACTTCATGTCCGGTTCGCCGTTGCGGCCCTCCGCATAACGGGTGCCGATTTCGAAGAAAGCCTTGATGTCGCCGGCCTGTGCCGCTTCGCGCAGCGCGACGGGTCCGGCGTTGAGCGGTACGGAACCCACTTCGAGTGCGGAAGAGGCTTGAACATTCCCTTCCACCGTCGGGCGCACGACGGCTGAGGCAACCGGGTCCTGCGGCTGGGCCGAGGCGACAACCGCCGGCTCGGCTTCCCAGCCTTCGGACGCGGTTGTTTCGGGAGCGATCGGCTCGGGATCAGACGCTTCGCCTGTTCCCGGCTCTTGGGCCACTTCGGCTTCGAGTGGAGTTGTGGCCTGCGCTGGCTCGGATGCGGTGTCGGCAGGCGTCCGGCTTACGCTATTTGCAACACCGGGCAGCGCCTGTTCAGCAACAGGAGCGGGTTGTTCTGAAGCGGGCGTCGTCTGGCGGGCTGGTTCGGCAGCAACGGGTGCAGCCGGCGCCGCCGCGATCATCGGCGCAGCAGCTTCATTGCGGGCGGGTTCGTTGGAAGCGACGAACAGCGAAGGCTCATCCGCGAGGAAAGCGCGCGTCAGCTGGAAACCGCCGACGCCCACCACCATCGCGGCAGTGGCCATCAGCACGGTCTTGCGACGCAGACCGAGAATGCGGCCGATCTTGCCGCGCCCAGAAGCGTCCTCGGCATTGCTGCCGGTCTTCTTGCCGTTGGCTTCGGCTGCAGCGGCTTGAGCTGCGCGGCGTGCGGCGGCGATGAAGTCCGATTTCGCGGTTTCCGCCTCGTCCTTGGTGTCAGCCGGTCCGCGCTCGTCGCGCACCCGCTTCATGATGGCGTTGAGATCCGGCGCGCCGCTGCCGGGTTCAAGCGGCTGGTTGGCGATGCGTGGATCGAGCGGCTGGTCGAGCGACGGGAAATCCGGCTCTTCAACGATCGGCTTGGCGAGAACCGGCTGTTCGGTAATCTCCGGCTGCTTGTCCTTGCGGTTGCGCAAGGCGCGGGTGAAACCGCCGAGCTTCGAGGCAGGCTCCTGCGCGTCGTCGGTTTCGCTCGTGGGGTCGCCCGCCAAAGGCTTGTTCTGCGTATCGCGCTGGCCGAACGGCACTTCGGCTATGGAAAGATCGTCGAGCGCATAGGGATCGAACGCGTCATCCGCGGCGATCGACGGCGCGTCCGCCACGATGGGCTTGGGCGCCGGTCGGGCCTGCTCGCTTTGCTCCATCATGCTCAAACGGTCGACGATCTTGATCAGCGTGTCATGGATCGCTTCGAACGTCTTGGAATTGCGCTCGTCGGACTGGCGCGTCAGCACTTCCAGCGAGCGCAACTCGCCCGACAGGCTGGCGACCGCCTGGCTGTCGCCTTCGCGTTCGGCGAGTTCACGCACGGCGTCGGCAGCGGCATTGCGCGCGGCTTCGATCAGCGCATCATGCTGGCCGGCAATCGAGCGCTCGATCTGGTCGAAGCGCGGCGCGAAGTTCTCGAGTTCGGGCAGAACCCGTGGCGGATTGGATAAGCGCACGGAGAGTTCGGCAACCTGCGCTTCCAAACGGCCGATCACGGCTTCATCGACCGACGAGACCTGACGCGCGGACGTATCCAGCCGGGATGCGATGTCGCCCAAACGCAGTTCGAGTTCGCGGATCGTAGCGGCTTCAGGGCCATAGGCAACGCGCTCGTCGAGCCGCGCAGCGAGTGCTGCAAAACGCTCATCCATGACCGACAGGATTTCGCCGCGATCGCTGGGCTTTTCGGCCTGAACGTCGAGACGCTGGACGATGGTGTCGAGGCGCGTTTCCATGTCGCGCAGCAGCTTGTTGCCCTGCTCGGTGGAATCGGCCTGACGCCGGTCGAGCGCGTCCGACAAAACGGCGAAGCGGTGTTCCAGTCCATCGAAGATGGTGGACACATCGGGAACCGCCGGTTCCTTTTCCAGCCGCTCGGCAATCTGGCCAAGCTGCTGACCGAGACGCTCCACCGCTTTTTCTGGCAGGGCGGCGCGGGCCGCGAGCTCGTCGACGCGGGTAGAAAGGGCTGCAATCTGGCCAAGCACTTCATGCGCCGGGCGCTCGTCGATCAGTTCCTCGATCTGCGAGGCCAGCGAGGCCATGCGCGCTTCGATGCGCTGGAAGGGTGCCGGGTCGAAGCTTGAGTTGACGGGTGCGTGGCTGAGCGAAGCGGCGATGGCGCGCGAAATCTCGTCGAGACGCTCGGCGATCATCTCGAAGGTCTGTTCGCTTTGCGCATCCTGCTTGCGGGCAAAATGATCCAGCGCGCCGGCCAGCGTGCGCACCTTGTCTTCCAGGGTGCGGATGGACAGCGATTCCGGCAGAACGTCGACCGCGGCTGCGATCTGCTCCAGGCGGTGCGTCAGGGCATCGATGGCGGCATCGTCGCGTGGCTGCGGCGACTGGGCAGCGACGCGCTCTTCGAAGCGCGACATGCGGTCATCAAAGGCCTCCCAGCGATTGCCGACGGCGCGCAGCGTGTCTTCGCGGGCGAGCGCTCCGATCGCGTTCTTGACCTGATCGAGTTCGAGGCGAAGCAGGGAAACATTCTTGTCGTC
>DCDI01000250.1:13283-13445 GCA_002316345.1 Phyllobacteriaceae bacterium UBA1059
ACGCGCATGTCTTCGCGCAACGCCTGCAACTCGGCCGCGATCTGGCCAACGGCGGCGACACTGTCGCCTTCCCGTCGCGTGCGTTCGAGGTCGCGCGCAACGGATTGGAGGGCCGTGCGCGGGGCGGGGCGGTCGCTGCGCATTTCGCGGGAAAGGTTCGGG
>DCDI01000130.1:0-18687 GCA_002316345.1 Phyllobacteriaceae bacterium UBA1059
CCAAGGAGGGGGTCGCGGTCAAGGCGGTGCGGACCCTGTCCTCGCTCGCGCAATGGGATGAAAGCCCGACCTTGCCCGGCATGGACGATTTGCCGCGCAAGCTGATGGCGCTGCCTCAAGAAGACGGCATCGTGGCCGACGATCGCAAGGTCGTGAGCGCCGCCGCGACGCATGAGGCGACCTTCACCAAGCCGTACCAAATGCATGGTTCGATCGGACCATCCTGCGCGCTTGCCGTTATGACCGACGGCGTGACGACGGTTTGGACGCATACGCAGGGCGTTTATCCCGACCAGAAGGCGATATCGCAGATGCTGCGCGTGCCGATCGAGCAGGTGCGCGTAATTCATGTGGAAGGCTCCGGCTGTTACGGCCACAACGCCGCAGACGATGCCGCAGCTGATGCGGCGTTGCTGGCGCAGGCTCTACCGGGCCGGCCCGTGCGCCTGCAATGGATGCGCGAACAGGAACATGCCTGGGAGCCGTATTCGCCGGGCATGGTCACCAAGGTGCGTGCCAGCACGGACGCAAATGGCAATGTCGTCGACTGGACCTATGAAGTCTGGAGCAACAGCCACAATTCGCGGCCGGGTCCGGCGGGCAATCTCTTGCCGGCGCGTCACATCGCCAATGGTTTCGAGCCGGAGCCGGCCAAGCTACAGATCACGCCGGAAGGAAATGGCGACCGCAATTCCAACCCGCTTTACGCCTTTCCAAGCCGTCACGTCGTATGGCACTTCCTGAAGGAAGCGCCGCTGCGCGTTTCGGCGCTGCGCGGCCTTGGCGCTTACATGAATGTGTTCACCATCGAGAATACGATGGATGATCTGGCGGCGGCAGCGAAGGCCGACCCTGTCGAGTACCGGCTGCGTCATCTTCAGGACGAGCGCGCGCGCGGCGTGGTGACGAAGGCGGCCGAGATGTTCGGCTGGAAAGCGGGGCAGACTGCGCCGCAGAACCACGGCTACGGCTTCGCCTTTGCCCGCTACAAGAACCTCGCCGCTTATTGCGCCGTCGCGATGGAAGTGATGGTCGAGCCGGAAACTGGCCGTGTCCGTACCCTGCGGGCGTCAAGTGCAGCGGATGCGGGCGAGATCGTCAACCCGGACGGCATCGCGAACCAGATACAGGGCGGCATTGTGCAGTCTGCGAGTTGGACGCTGTATGAAGGCGTGACCTTCAACGATACGCGCATCACCAGCGTGGACTGGTCGACCTATCCGATCATGCGCTTCGACGCTTTGCCGCCGAAGATCGACGTGGAGATCATCCCGCGTCCCGGTACGCCCTTCCTCGGGGCCGGCGAGTGCAGCCAAGGGCCGGGCGGTTCGGCTTTGGCGAACGCGATCAGCAATGCGATCGGCCGGCGCATCTTCGACCTGCCGCTCAGCCGCGAGAAGATCAGGCAGGCGGCTGGGCAGGCTTGAGTTTGGTCAGTCCTTGACGCTGATCGGAGGCACGTCCATCAAGGCAAGCGGGTTGAGGTCGGCGTCGCGGATCTTGGTCAGGTTCTGGAGCATGGCCTTGGCATCGGCCTCGCCATAGGCGCGACGGCTAATGCCATAAAGCGCAACACCTTTGCCGCCCTTTAGCGGTGCGTACCGGTAGGCGTTCCATTCCACCACAACCGGATCGGCCTGGAGATCGCTGAGGACGAAATCGACAACGATGTTGCCGGTCTTCTCATTGTGGAGGATCGCGTAGTTGACGACGGGGTCGGTGGCTTTGCGCTGTTTCAGAAAGTCGATCTGCGCACTTGCCGACTGCGCAGGGGTGATCGAACCCGTCACGGCTTCGACAAGGAACATGTCCTTGAAGGTTTCGACGCTTTGGCCGGCCGGGACATATTCCTGCTTGGTGTAGTCGGCGGACGGCTTTGACGACCAAGCGAGCGAGTAGGACTTGTTCTGGAAGGTGATCGGGCCAGGGACGTTCAGTCGATCGACCTTATCGGCATCTTGCGCTGCGACATGGCTGGCCAGCATCGTCAATGCGGCGACAGCGATCGCGCGGGTCCATTTGGTCAGCATTTTCCCCCCTTCGACTGTTCGGCATCGTTTGTACACGATGCCGGTGCCGCGCCAAGCTATGTCATGGCGCGACGGAAGGAGTTCAGCAGGATAAAGCCTCGCACCCGGTTTGTCGCGCGTGAAGTCTGGTACTTGAGCCGATCAATATTGCGGCGGCTGGCCGACGGCGTCGATTTCCAAGCCGAACTTGGCGCCGGCTTCCTTGATCCCGTTGAACTGCTGCTGGATCTCGTTCATCGTGGTAATCGCGAACTTGGCAAGTTCCGTCTGCGGCGAGTCCGAAGCCTGCTTCTGGTAGAGTGCGACCAGACGTTGGTGAACGCGCATCTGCCAGCTCACATATTCCTTGTCGAAAGCCTCGCCATCCAGACCCTGCAGGCGCTGGATGTCGGCGTCCCAGGCACGGCCGGCATCCGGCTTCACATCGGGAGTCTGGAAGCGAGCCGCTTCTTCCTGCAGGCGCTTGCTCAAGGCTTCGTGCTTGGCAACCAGCTCGGTGCTGAGCGCCTTCAAAGCGGGATCGCTCGCCTTTTCAGCGCCGAGCTTGGCGGCTTCGATCTCGGCCAGACTCATATTGTTGGCGTGCTGGAGAAACTCCTTGTCTGCGGCAGGCAGCGCCTGGCCTTCCTGAACGGGCAGGGCCGGCGTCGTGTCGGGCTTCAGCGAGTTCTGTGCCAAAGCCGGGGCTCCGCTCAGCAGCAGGCTGGCTAGGACGATGGTGGATTTATTCGGCATGATGCCTGCTCTCCTCGTTGACGCAGTGACCGGGTTAACTCGTGATCTGGCGGTAAATGGCGGGCAGGGCGGCCGGCAGGCGCGCGATGTCTTTGACGATCGCGTAGCCGCCGGGCCCGAAGATGTGGGGCACGTAGTCCCGGGCATTTTCGTCCACGGTCACGCCGAAGACGCGCAAGCCCAGTTTGCGCGCTTCCCAGATGGCGTGGCGCGTGTCCTCGATGCCGTAGCGGCCCTCATAATGATCGACATCGTTCGGCTTGCCATCGGTCAAAAGCAGCAGCAGCCGGTGCTTGAAGGGCCGCTTTTCCAGTTGCTTGCTGACATGCCGGATGGCTGCGCCGATGCGAGTATATTGCCCGGGCTTCAGCGCCTCGATGCGGCGGATGACACGAGCGTCGAGCTTTTCTGAGAAACCTTTTACGGTCGCCACCGTCACATTCTGCCGGCGACGCGAGGTGAAGGTGAAGATGGCATGCTCGTCGCCGCAGGCGGTGAGGCCGTGGGTGAGGGCGAGGAGGGCGCTTTTCTCGACATCCAGCACGCGACGTTCCTGAATGTAAGCGTCGGTCGAGAGCGACACGTCCATCAGCACGGCAAGTGAGAGATCGCGCATCGCTGCGCGAGCTTGGAGGAACACGCGCTCGGTGCCGGCACCACCCGCCGAACGATCGGCGATGTCGCGCACGACCATGCCGAGGTCGAGCTCGTCGCCGTCGGGCTGCGCATGGAAGGTTTGGCGTCGCGGCCTCAGGGCTTCGAAGCGACGGCGCACATCGCGGATCGTGCGTTGCATATCCGCATCCGGCGACCAGTCTTCGCCTTCTTCCTGCGCGGGGATGGCATGGACGCGGCAATAATCCTTGAGATAGCGCCCCTGCTTCCAGTTCCATTCGGGATAGGTGCAGTCTTCCGCAAGCGTCGTCGTGTCGGCCTGCCGCGGTGCGAGATCCAGATCGAGCTTCAGGCGTGTCGCGGCGCGCTTGGAGTTCGCGCCGATGGTGAGTTCGGGCGTGTCTTCCGCCGCTTGTCTTGCGCCTTCCTCGTCATCATCCTCGACGCTGCGATTGACGTTGATCATGTCCGCGAGGCTGAAGATTGTCTCGAAGCGATGCAGGATCAGCGGATCGCCGCGATCGCTCTTGTCGCTCGACTTGCGCACGGCCTTGCGGCGGCGGCTGTCCACCTGCATGCCATCGCCGCCGGCTTCATCCTCATCGCCGGCGGCAGGGCTTTCCTCGTCCCGCGTGACTTCGCCCCACAGCGGCACGGGTAGGTAGGTGCGGTAGGCCGAGGTCAGGCCGGAGCCTTCGAGGAGGGCATTGTCGCGCCAGATGCGGGGCGAGAGGTCCACCCCTTGCACGAGGGCACCAATGATCGCCTGTTCAAGCTTGGCTTCGAGCTGCGGCAGATGGCGTTTCGAGCGGACGGCGAGCGTGGCCTGGCAAAGCTGCGCATAAGTTGCGCGCAGGCCGGGCCAGGCGGCAAGCGTTGCCTGTGTGGTCAGCGCTGCCGCATGTAGTCGCTCGATGTCATCATGCAGGAGATTGCCGGTTGCGGGGCCGGGCGCTACGGCATGGGCAAACCAGCCGGCCAGCCATTCATACAAAGCGATGTTGTCTGCGCGGTTGGGAAAGACGTCGATCGCGCCGGGCAGCCGCAACGTGTTGAGATCGAGTGTCGGCCGCTCCATCACCTCTTTGCCGAGGCCCAGCGCCTGGCGCATGTTGAGCCTGTGGTTGGACTCGGAATGGGCCGTCGCGGCAAGGCGGATCGCGCCGCTGCCGCCGAGTGCCCGGAACAGCAATCCGAGCCGCTCGCGCATCTCATCCAGGCTGACCCGCGCATCCGGGTAAGCGCGATAGGTGGTGGAAGCGCCGACCAGCCGGTGCCAGTAACGCCCGACCGTTTCTTCCGGCTCGAACGTCCAGAACCCCATCAGCCGATCGCAATCTGTGCAACGCGCACGAGGCCGTTGAGGATTTCCGGGTCATCCGACAAGGGTTCGAGCAGCGCGACGCGCACGGAAGTATCCATGTCGAGCCCGGCCTTGATGAGGGTCGCGCAATACACAATCAGGCGGGTGGAAGCGCCTTCCTCAAGGTCCTGTCCCTTGAGATTGCGCAGGGCATCCGCGACCTTGACGAGGGCGATGCAGCGATCCTGCGCCAGGCCGCTTTCGCGCGACACGATGGCCGCTTCGGCTTCGAGCTTTGGGAAGTCGAACTGCAGAGAGATGAAGCGCTGGCGGGTGCTCGGCTTCAGCGTCTTCAGGACGTTCTGGTAGCCGGGATTGTAGGACGCGACCAGCATGAATTCCGGCGGTGCCTGCAAGGTCTCGCCCGTTCGCTCCAGCGGAAGCGTGCGGCGGTCATCGGTGACGGGATGGAGCACGACGGTGACGTCCTTGCGCGCTTCCACGACCTCGTCGAGATAACAGATCGCGCCTTCGCGCACGGCGCGGGTCAGCGGGCCATCGACCCAGACCGTATCGCCGCCTTTCAAGAGGTAGCGGCCGGTGAGGTCGGCGGCGGTCAGATCGTCGTGGCAGGATACGGTATAAAGCGGCCGGCCGAGCTTGGCTGCCATATGGGCGACGAAGCGGGTCTTGCCGCAGCCCGTTGGACCTTTCAGCAGCAAGGGCAGCTGGTTGCGGTAGGCATGCTCAAAGATCGCGCATTCCGCGCCGACCGGAGCGTAAAAGGGTATGTTGGTCTCGGGCAGTGCCGAAACGGAAGCGAGTGAAGTCGGCATGGAAGGTGAACTCCTGGGAGCAGGCGGGCCTCCCCCCCCCCGCAAGGGGGTTATTCGGCAGGCTGCAGGGCCACCTGGCGAGCAGGACGCTCCTGACGAGCCGGACCGTAGATGGAGTAAAGGAACATCAGGGCGGAGATCACGACCACCGCGCCCGTACCCAGGCGCATCCAGTAGAACAGGACGAGTTGGTCCTGCACTTCCATGTAGGTCATGCCCAGCACGCGCTGCAGGTGAACCTGAACCACACCGGCGAAGGTGAGCACGAAGGTCATGAACGCCATGCCCGACGTCATCAGCCAGAAGCTCCACATGTTGAGGATCTGGTTGTAGGGCTTGCGGTTGCGCAGATATGGCATCGCATAGGTGATCATCGCGAGGTTCAGCATCACATAAGCGCCGAAGAAAGCGAGGTGGCCGTGCGCTGCGGTAACCTGCGTGCCGTGGCTGTAGTAGTTGATGAACGACAGCGTGTGCATGAAGCCCCACACACCGGCACCGAAGAAGGCGCCGATCGTGCAGCCTAGCGACCACAGCATGGCAGCGCGGTTCGGATGGTCGCGACGGCCCTTCCACACCATGGTGAAGGCGAAGATGACCATGGCGAAGAACGGTGCCACTTCGAAGGTCGAGAAGATCGAACCGATCCACTGCCAGTAACCGGGCGCCCCGATCCAGTAATAGTGGTGACCGGTGCCAAGCAGGCCGGAAAACAGGGCCAGGCCGACGATGGCGTAGAGCCACTTCTCGATGACTTCGCGGTCGACGCCCGTCATCTTGATCATGAGGAAGGCGAGGACCGACGCCATCACCAGTTCCCACACGCCTTCCACCCACAGATGGACCACGTACCACCAATAGACCTTGTCGAGCGCGATGTTCACGGGGTTGTAGAATGCGAACAGCCAGAAAACGGCGATGCCCCACATGCCCAGAAGAAGGACGTTGCCGATGGCGGTCTTGCGGCCGCGCAGGATCGTCATGGAAATGTTGTAAAGGAAGATCAGCGCCACGACGACGATCGCGCCCTTGATCCAGAGCGGCTGTTCCAGGAACTCACGGCCCTCATGGATGCCGAACAGGTATCCGATCACGGCAGCGACCGCGCCGAACATCAGCAGGCCGAGCTGGATATAAGCGAGCATCGGACTTTCAATGTCACGCTCGGCTTCTTCCGGCACGAGGTAATAGGCGCAGCCGAAGAAGCCCATCAGCAGCCACACGATTAGCGCGTTGGTGTGGATCATGCGCAGGATGTTGAAGGGGATGATGTCTGCCAGGAAGTTCGGGAAGACGTAGACCGTTCCGGCAACCACGCCGACCGTGACCTGCAGGGCGAACAGGATCATCGCGCCTGTGAAGTAGTAGAACGCTACGCGTTGTGTTGGATATTTCATGGTGTTGTTTCCTCAGCCCGCGTCGTTGGGCGGCCAGTTCTGCGTGTTCACGCGACTGGTGAATTCCAGAAAATCGATGAGATCGTTGAGCTGCTGATCGTCCAGGTGGAAGTTCGGCATCTGGCGTCGGCCTTCCGCGCCGCTCGGCTGCGATTGCATCCAGGCGATCAGGGCTTCGCGCGCGCTTTGCGGATCGTCGCGGCCGCCATAGCGCACCCAGACATTGCCGAGTTCGGGCGCGAAATAGGCGCCTTCGCCTAACAGGCTATGGCAGTTGATGCAGGCATTCTGCTCCCAGACATGCTTGCCGCGCGCCACGCTGTCGGTGAGCGTCGCCTCATCCGTGCTGTGGGTTCGTATGTAGAAATGTGTGTGGCCGGTGAGCGCAACAAAGGTGACGAAGAAGAATATCGATCCCCCGTAAAAAATGTTGCGCGCCGCCGCCTTGGTAAATCGCTCGCTCATCTGGCTGGCACCCTTCCTGCGATCATTCGCATTCATGCGTAAGACGCGGTGTCCCCGCCGCGCTTGGATGCAGACCTAAAGGGCCGGCCGGACCCGTTCTTTGCGCTGGCGCAAAGAACTTCAGCGGAGATGGCGGTTGAAGGAGGTCCACGGACGATGCGGCGGAAACACAGGAGATCGCTCTGAGCGACGAGGACGAAACGGCAGGCGAGATCGCAGGAGACAGCGACATCTTTGCCGGCCTGCCGGGCAATCCGATGATCTGGATTCTGATCCTCGGGGAACTCGGCGTGTTTGCCGTCCTGCTGGTTGGATTCTCGGTGGCGGGGTTCTTGAATCCGGACGTTTTCAGCGCCGGCCAAGCGCATCTTCACCCATTGCTGGCTGGTGCGAATACGGTCGTGCTTTTATCCAGCGGCGCGCTTGTCGCCGCCGCTACACGGCGCTTGTCACAGGGGCTGTCGTTTCGNNTTGGCGGTGGGCGTGGTGTTTCTGGTCATCAAGGGCACAGAATACAGCGCAATGTTTGCGGCTGGTTTCGGCATCGAATCGAGCACCTTCTTCCAGCTTTACTTCCTGGTCACCGGCTTTCACGCGCTGCATATCGTGTTCGGCCTCCTGCTGCTGGCGATCGGGGCGTGGCAGCGCGATCTCGACACCTTGGAAACAGCGGCTGCGTTCTGGCACCTGCTGGATCTCCTGTGGGTGGTGATCTTCCCGGTCGTGTATCTGCCGCGATGAGTACAATCGCGAAAGCATGGCTCGCCCTGATGGCTCTGACGGCCGGAACCCTGGCGGTCGTTTCGCTTGCCAGCCACCATCTGCCGCATGGCTTGCTGGCGTTCACCGTGTTCACGGTTGCGGGCGTGAAGGCCTGGCTGATCCTGGTCTGCTTCGTGGGAATCGGTCGGGATGCGCGCGGCTGGCGGACGATCCTCGTGGTCTATCTCATGATCCTTTGCGGACTGCTGGTCGCATTTAACGCCGTCAGCTGCGCATCAGCCGGCCTTTGAATGGCAACAAATTGAGGAAACGAGCATGAACCAAGCCTGGGGCCTGATCGCGGCGGTGCCCGCATTGCTGGTCATGATCGCCTTCATGTACCGGCAGGGCGCAATGCCCGGCGTTGGCGCTATCGCTGCGGCCGGGATGACGATCGTGATCGGCGCTTTGCTGTTCTGGTCGTGAGGCGAGCTGACGGGTTAAAGCTCTTCTTCCGCGGCAGGCTCTTCGACATCGGGCTCATCACGCGGAACTTCGACGGCGGGGTTTTCGATCCCAGGATCTTGCTCGTCGTCCAGCACCGGCGGAACATCCGGGCCTTTCATCATGGCGCCGTTGACGGAGACGGAACCGTCGCGTGACGCTACAACGAGCCATTCGAGCCCGCCATTCGGTCCGGGCTTCGATAGGCCCTTCGCCATAGCCAAGGCGCCGACCGCCTGGTCGAGGCTAGGATCGGTTTTCGCTGCCTCCTGCAAGGTGGCGATGGCCTTGTCGAGGCCGGGCGTGGTAATGGTCATGTTGGACTGCGGCAGTCCACCCACAAAGCTGGTGTCGCCGCTGAAGCTCAGTTCCAGATCACGCGACCGGAACCGGCTGGGTTTCAGCTGACTGCGAATGCGGTCGACGGCGAGCACACCCAGGATCTTCTCCTCAGCCGCCGGGCTCAGTGCTGGATCATTGCCCAGCTGGATTTCGCGAAGCAGGATATCCGATGCCGTGGCGAGATCTGCGCCGGATACCGCAAAGCCGAGTTCCACGAGATCGGGGATGAAGCCGGCCCTCCAGGCGGGAAGCTGCGGAATGTCCAAGGTCAGACCATCCAGCGCCAAGTCCACGTCGAGCGAGGCGTTCGTGCTGATACCGCTTGCTCGCATTGTCTGCCGCAGGGTTTTTGCCTGCATTCTGCCGTAGCCAATGTCGATGCTGGCGTCGCGCGCATGCGCTTCGCCTTGGAGGTCGGTCCACAGCGGCAGGATGGCTCGGATCTTTGTTTTCAGCTCCGCACCCAACGGCCCCCGCAGGGCCGCGTTGGCATCGGCATCGAGTTCTTCGATATGCTTGAGGAGGAGTGTGTAAAGATCGAGGACGGCGCGTGTGTGGGCTGCCTTCACATCGACCTTTGCGCTAATTTCTTCCGCACGCATATCCGCGCTCATGGCAAGCGGATATTCGTCCGACCCATCGGGTATATGGACGGATGCTGACTGCGCAAAAGCGTCGTAGGTCTGGCTGAATGCGATGTCTGCCAAGCGGGTGCCGGCCGGCGACGACGTCATGGTCATGGTCGTTGCAAAAATACCGGCCGTGCTGCTGGAAAGCCCATCGCTCGACTCGCTGGAAATGGTTCCCGTACGGCTCGCGGCTGACAGGAAGCTCGCGATCTCAGGCGAATAGATGCCTTTGAAAAGAAGCGAATCCTGCTTGTATTCCGAGTGCTGCTTATGGCCCTCCAGTTCGAAATCAGTGGAGAACTCGACCGGGCTCTGGGTGAACACGTTCCAGCTTCCATCAGTGCGCTCACTGACGACGATGGAGATCGGCGCGAACTTGATTGATGTGCCCGACAATTCGACCAGGTAGGCTGCCGGATCAAGCGTGATACGGTGGCCGGCGGGATCTGGTTCGACGCGCAGGATCTTCTTGTCAAAGGGAAGCGCCGTCACATAGGACGTCAGAGCTTCCTGCAGCTTCAACGCCGTCTGCGCTGTTCCCGCAGTCGCGGGTTCCGGTGCCGTGCCAACCTCCTGCGCAAAGGACGGCGGCGTGAGCCAGGTGGTGATCGCCAGAGCGGCTGCGGGCAGAACGGATCGACGCGCCATGTTGACTTTCCTTGCTTCTCAGTCGTGCGATCGAGGCTGATCGCTCATGCGGCCCTTGAGGCTTTTGCTTCCAGCTCACGCCGGGCGTAAGCCGCCTGGAGATAACGGCCGATCAGCTCATGGAAGTCGTCGGGCTTCATGCCGCGGATGCCCATGGCGCCGAGCGTGACATCCCGCTTACGACGCTGCACCTTCGTGTAGACCGACCACCGCTTGGTTTTGGGCAAAGGCGCGTGCTCGTGCAGGGTCAGCACCAGGGCGAACCGCTGCGAAGCATATACGCCGTAAGTCGCGATGTCTGTCCAGGCGATCGGGGCATCCAGACGCGGCGAGACCAGCGTGTCGCGTGTCAGCACCATCAGTGGCGTCTCGATCCGACGCGATAGGGAGTAGGCATAGAACGCGAAACCCAAACCAATGAGCGCTGCAAAACCACCGATGATCAGGCGGGCAGTGCCTACGCCAAGCTGATCAACGAAAACGAACAAGGCGATGGCAAGGAAGATGACTGCGACGATCGCCATCATCCAGATCATAGCCTTGATATTGTCGTAGATGACAACCTCGTCCCCAACCACACTCGCCGCCGCGTCCTCGAGTTCCTGGCGATACTGTGTCTGGAACTGCTGGGCTTCACCGAGGAAGTCTGTGCCGAGGCTGGTGCAGAAAGCCGTCCAATCGCGAAAACCTTTCTGGCCAAACGAGGCTTGATCGGCTTCCGGCCGCCGCGTTGCATGCGCGAGAACGGCTTCGTCCAGTGTTACGCCGAGTGCCGCGATACGCTGGCTGGTTGGCGGATGGCTATCGGTGGGATGCGGCTGGCGGTCTTCCAGATGCTCAGCCGGATCGGACAGGCCTTCGCGGCGGACCAGTTCCGCGATCTCGGCTACCAGATTAGCGCCGCTGGCTTCCGGACGCTGGAAGGCATTGTCGAGGCCGGCATGCACGGCCGGCGCCGCAATGCTGCTGCGGATCAGCGCGGACACAGCGCCCTTGGGCCCGCTGACAAGGCTGCCCTTCTTGTCGGCCTCGAATTCGCGCAAGCGGCTCCAATGGGCGACCGCGACGTCCAGACGACCAACCGCGTGGAAGCCTAAACGAAGTGCTGGCTGCACCACGAACTCGCCGCCTTTGGCAAATTGCAGAGCGTTCAGTGCCCGCCACAAACCGGCATAGATCGGCGCAAAGCGCGTGCTGTAGCGGGTATCATCACCGGTGAAATGCGCCAGCTCGTGCCCGACGATTGCCGCGATTTCGGCGGTATCGAGCAGCTCCAGATGCGGGGCGGGCAGATGAAGGGTGCGCCCTTCCAGAAGCCGGTCTTCCGGCATTAGATGAACGGGAGCTTCGGTGACGTAGAAACCATCGGTGAGACCGACAATGATGGTGTCCGGCACGACGGCTTCCTGGCGGCGGCCTAGCTCGCGCACGAAGCGCCACAGACCCGGCGCATCGGCTTCGCTGACGATGCGCGCTTTCACTTCCATCGGCTCCGGCGTGAACAGCGCAAACACCTGGCGCAAGCCAAGAACGGCAGTGAAAGCGCCATAAACGGCGATGCCCGCCAGAACCAGCGCGCCGCCAACCAGCTTGATGCCGTTACCCGACACACGCTCCCAGAACCACAGGCTGAGCGATTCAAACAGCGTGCCGCAGAAGATCGCCACGCTGAAGCCGACGATCACGGCCGCCAGCAGGAAAGGCAGGATGAACCGCAAACGCTCGAAGCTGAGGATCAGCTGGTCGCGCGATCGTTTCGCCCGAACGCCTGCCAAACCGGCGGCGGCTAGGCCGATCAGGGCCGCGATCAAGGCGACAACGCTGCCGATCACCGTGCCCCAGGCCAAAGGCGCGCGCACCTTGGCGACCTGCAGATCCGTGTTGATGCCATCGACGGCACCCTCGAGTTCCGCCTGCGCCATCGAAGCCGTCATGGAGCGGGAATCGTCGCCATCGCCGAACTGCAGCATGGCCATCGGCTCGGTCGCGGCGATCTCCCGCACCTTTTCCAGCGTTTGCGGCAGGTCGGTGGCAAGTGCTTCATAGTTTTCCAGCACTACGCCGGAGCGTTGGATCTGCCACGCACCCAAGGCTGCCAGTGCTGCCGGCACCACGATCAGCCAGAGCACCAGACCGACAGCCGGTGAGCGCTTCCAGAAGGGGAGATTGCTTGTTGCAGCCTCGTCCGATGACATGTGTATGCTCCCCCGACCGACCTCTCAATCAAATCACACAGGAGCCCGACGAGGCTGATGATGCCGATTTGATGTTGGCCCGTGGTTTGCCGCCACCGGCCTCTCAACTGACTTTGCGGTTATGCGCTTCAAGCAAGCTGCGCAAGATCGTAGATGCAACTTCCAGAAGAAAAATAGAAACCGTGGATTGTTTTCCGCCACGTGCAAGCAAGCCTTCGACTAAAGACGCAGGCATAGCGTGACCTAGATCAAGACTTGCTGCAAAACCTATTTAAAAGCGGCTTAATGCGACGATGTCAGGCAAACCGATCTGGCGCATGACCCTCTTTCTCGCCAGCTTTGCTCATTTGCGCCACCAATTCACTGTACCGCGTTGCAGGCGATCCGGAGATCATCCGGCGATCACCTCGACAAAATTTTGGTGGATCCAGCCGGACCGACAAGGTCCGGTGTAAGGCTTTGCCTCATCCGAATAAGCGTCCGTGCCGCAATCAACGGTGGCATCATCGGGTGGATAGATGACGCCGAGCCATGGACTGCGCTCATCGCAGATGAAGATGTCGGCACCGGACGCGAGCCGGGCAATCTCCGTGTACTTGCCGCCAGGTCCGCTGCGCACCGAAAGGAAATTGTCGCCCCTCGGATCGAGCCCGGTCACGCGGCCAACGCTGTTGCAGGCATCCATGATGCCATCCGAACCGGCGGTAACGGTAACGCTTGGGGTTGCGCTCTCGGCTTTGGCAGCCGCGAGGGACGCGCAAAGGAACAGCAGGGCCAAGGCACATGCGCCGCGCGACCGAATGAAACCTGCTTCGAACATGATCGTATCCTCTCTTATCCAGATGCCATCATCGGTCGCTTTCAAGCAAGGTGACTGGTTAGGAAAGCGCCGATTTTTTGTATGCGTTTTCGCGCGTCCCCAGCTGCGATCATCATCACATTCCTATGCCGCGGCCATGACAGGCCAATCGATATCCTATGGCGCTCGTCCGACATTTGGGCGGCCCGCATCGGCGGGTCACGCAAGAGGTCAAGAGAATGAGTGTCATTCACCGTTGCGACGATGATCAAAGGTCGACCTGTACCTTCATCATCTGCTGCACCCATGAGAGCCAATGGCTCGTTTCCACGCCCGATCGCAGCACCGGCGGATTTTTCCGCTCGGCTGACGAGGCCAGGCGCTTCGCGCGAAGCGAGGCCCGGTCGCACAGCCATGGCGAGGTGATCGTCATGGGCGATGACGGGTTTGACGTCGAGACGTTCGAGCAAGCCCGCAAAGCCAATGTGTTTCACCTGGATGCTTCGCGCAACGCCGCGCCGGGACATGCGTCATGATCCTTCCCAGAGGAACGTTCACCGCGTTGGTCACCCCCTTCCGCGAAGGCCGCATCAATGCTAGCGCTTATGACGCCGATATTGCCAGGCAGATCGCGGCCGGCATCGACGGGCTGGTTGCCTGCGGCACCACGGCCGAAACGCCGACGCTGGACGAGATGGAACGCGACTGGCTGATCCGAGCTGTCGTGGTCGGCGCGGACGGCAAGGTTCCGGTGGTCGTTGGAACCGGAACCAACGCCACCGCAAGCACCATCACCGCAACTCGCCATGCCCGAAAGCTCGGCGCCGATGCCGCGCTTGTGGTGACGCCCTATTACAACCGCCCCTCGCAGGAAGGGCTGTTCCGGCATTTCGAAGCGGTAGCGCTGCGCTCGGATTTGCCGATTATCCTCTATAATGTTCCAGCACGAACCGGTGTCGACCTTTCAGTGGAGACCGTTGCGCGCTTGAGCGAGATGGAAGAGATCGTCGGCATCAAGGATGCCAGCGGCGATCCCGAACGCTGCCGCGCCATCAAACAGCGGGTGCCGGACAATTTCCGCGTTTACTCCGGTGACGACAGGACCGCCTGCGATGCGATGCTTGGTGGTGCCGACGGCGTCATATCGGTGATCTCGAACGCCTATCCTGAGGAATGGAGTACGCTTCGCGCGCATGCTCTGTCCGGCGACGAGATCGAAGCCCGATGGATGCTGAGCGTATTCGAGGATCTTCTCGACGCGCTTTCGCTGGAAACCAATCCCTGCACGATCAAATACCTGATGTCGTTGAGCCATCCCAGCCATTCGACCGAGGTGCGGCTACCGCTGGTGCCGGTGATGGCCGAAACCGCAGCGCGCATCCGGCAGGGGCTGGATACGGCGACGAAGCGCCTGTTGAAGGCAAGCGAGCCTGGTGACGATCAGCAGCTGCGCCTCGATCCCGCGCGATATTCCTCGCGATGGCCAAGCCTGCCGATGTCGACCATCCGGTTGAAAGCTAGCGCGACCAAGCATGGGGAACAGGGGTCTAAACAGGTGCGGCCATGGTGAGATGGCCTATCATGCCCGATCACCTTCAGCACAGCCGTTCGATGGTCAGGATTGAACGCCGGCCTGACCGACGCTCCGTGCAGGCGGACAGTCCGAATGAGCTTTGGATCCTAGTCCGGCTTGCCGTGATCGCCGTCTTGCTCGTTGCCGTCACCGCGCTTGTGCGATGGAGCGCGCTTTGATCCTGTTCTGGAAGATCTGACATGCCTAAAACCGAATGGGTGGCGATCTTCATGATCGTCTCGTTGTTCGTCAGCGTCGTCAGCATCCTCATCATGCTGAACACGTAGGCAGTGCCATGTCGACGCTGTTCTGAGCCCGGTACAGCCTAACCGGCTTCCATATATGAGAATCCTATTTCTTCGGCTCCCACCCTGTCTCGAACCCCTATGCGGTTCGGACCGATATTCCCGTCATCATCAACCTGCCGCGCATGGGTCGAACCTGCGCGGCAATTTGCTTCCGCGCGCCGGTTTTCGACGCCGGGAAGCAGCCATCAGGAGTGGGACATGGATCTCGTCATGGTCGGACTGACCGTCGCGTTCTTCGCACTGTCGTTCGCTTACATCCAAAGCTGCAGCAAGCTGTAGAGCCAAAGGCCCGATCGATGCTCATCGACTACATTCTCGGCGCGGGTGTCGCCGTCTTCATCTTCGCCTACCTCACTTACGCGCTCGTTCGTCCTGAACGGTTCTGAGCCGTAGCGACCATTCTCTGAAAGCAACGGCCATGACCCTTAACGGTTGGATCCAGATCCTGATTTATTGCGGGATCATCATTCTTCTCGCGAAGCCGCTTGGCGGCTACATGACGCGTGTCTTCAATGGCGAGCGCACGTTCCTTTCCTTCGCGTTCCGTCCGGTTGAACGCGGGCTTTACCGCCTGGCCGGTACCAGCGACGGCGAGGAACAGCATTGGACGGCGTACTCGGCCGCATTGCTGTTCTTCAGCCTTGCTGGCGTGGCAGTGCTCTATCTGCTGCAGCGGTTCCAGGGCGCTTTGCCCTTCAATCCTGCGGAGATGCCGTCGGTCGCGCCGGACCTCGCCTTCAACACGGCGGTGAGTTTCGTCACCAACACGAACTGGCAGGCATATGGCGGCGAAAGCTCGTTGTCTTATCTCACGCAGATGGCGGGGCTGACGGTGCAGAACTTCGTGTCCGCAGCGAGCGGCATCGCCATCGCGGTGGCGCTGATCCGCGCCTTCTCGCGCAAGTCGATGCAGACGCTCGGCAACTTCTGGGTCGATATCACCCGCGCCATCCTCTACATCCTTTTGCCGATCTGCGTGATCGGAACGCTCGTTCTCGTGTGGCAGGGCGTGCCGCAAAACCTCAGCCCCTACACCACGGCCACCACGCTGGAAGGCGCGCAGCAGGTGATCGCTCAGGGTCCGGTCGCCTCGCAGATGATGATCAAGCATCTCGGCACCAATGGCGGCGGCTTCTTCAACGTCAACGCCGCGCATCCGTTTGAAAACCCGACGGCACTCACCAACCTCATCCATATGGTCGCGATCTTTGCGATCGGTGCGGCATTGACCAACGTGTTCGGCCGCATGGTCGGCAATGAGCGTCAGGGCTGGGCGATCCTCGCAGCCATGGGCGTGTTGTTCATCGCCGGCGTAGCTGTTTGTTACTGGGCGGAAGCCGCCGGCAATCCGATCGTCCATGCGCTTGGCCTGGATGGCGGCAACATGGAAGGCAAAGAGGTGCGCTTCGGCGTCGCCGTGTCGGCCTTGTTCGCGGTGATCACGACGGCAGCGTCCTGCGGCGCGGTGATTGCCATGCATGACAGCTTCACCGCGCTCGGCAGCATGATCCCGATGATCAACATGATGCTGGGCGAGATCGTCATCGGCGGTGTTGGTGCTGGTCTTTACGGCATGCTGCTGTTCGTGGTCGTGTCGATCTTCGTGGCCGGCCTGATGGTGGGTCGGACGCCGGAATATGTCGGCAAGAAGATCGAGGCCAAGGAGGTCAAGATGGCGATGCTCGCGCTTCTCATCCTGCCTTTGGCGATGTTGGGCTTCACGGCGGTAGCGGTTGTCCTGGAAACAGGCGTCGCGTCGATGGCGAACCCAGGTCCGCGCGGCTTCAGCGAAGTGCTGTACGCCTATGTCTCGGCGGCCGCGAACAACGGTTCGGCGCTTGGCGGCCTGTCTGCGAACACGCCTTGGTACAACATCACGCTCGGTCTCGCGATGCTGATCGGTCGCTTCGCGATGATCGTTCCAGTTATGGCGATGGCCGGTTCGCTGGTGGCGAAAAAGGCGGTTCCGGCTTCCTCGGGCACGTTCCCGACCACGGGCCCGCTGTTTGTCGGCCTCCTTGTCGGCGTGGTGCTGATCTTCGGCGGGCTGGAATTCTTCCCGGCTTTGGCCGTCGGACCGATCGTCGAACATCTCGCAACGATTGCAGGCCAGACCTTCTGACCGAAACGGTCATGGCCCTCTCGCTCAACCAGGTTCGGTGTCTCCTTTATCCGCGCTCGCACTTGCCCACGCGAGAAGGAAACACCGTCCCGAAGCCACGCAGCATCCTCCTGGGTATGACCCTGGTGATGCTGGCACTCGGGACCCTGGCCAAAGCGCTCACCCTGATTTTCACGGCGACCTGAATGATCGCGCTGCTGTCACAAGACAATTCCCGCTGGAGTCTCCTATGAGCCAGTCCAAATCCGCGAGCCTTCTGGATGCTCGCATTCTCATACCCGCTTTATCCGGCGCCCTGCGCAAGCTCGACCCGCGCAGCCTGGCCAAGAACCCGGTGATGTTCGTGGTGGCCGTGGTCGCCGCGCTGACCACCGTCCTCCTCGTCAAGGACCTTGCAACCGGCTCTCCAAGCCTCGGCTTCTCCTTCCAGATCGTGCTGTGGCTGTGGTTCACCGTGCTGTTCGCCAACTTCGCCGAAGCCGTTGCTGAAGGGCGTGGCAAGGCGCAGGCGGACTCGCTTCGCCGCACCCGCACCGAAACGCAGGCCAAGCTCCTGCCGATGGGTTCGGGCAGCGACTTCAAGACCGTTCCCGGCACCAGCCTCAAGGTGGGCGATATCGTGCTGGTGGAAGCCGGCGACATCATCCCGTCGGATGGCGAGGTCATCGAAGGCGTGGCGTCCGTCAATGAAGCGGCCATCACCGGCGAGTCCGCACCTGTTGTCCGTGAATCCGGCGGCGATCGCTCGGCGGTGACCGGCGGCACTCAGGTTTTGTCGGACGTCATTCGCGTACGGATCACGGCGGCAGCCGGTTCGACCTTCATCGACCGGATGATCTCGCTGGTGGAAGGTGCGGAACGGCAGAAAACGCCCAACGAAATTGCGCTCAACATCCTGCTCGCCGGCATGACGCTGATCTTCACCTTTGCGGTGGTGACCATCCCGAGCTTTGCATCGTATGCCGGCGGCAGCATTTCAGTGATCGTGCTGGTGGCGCTGTTCGTGACGCTCATCCCCACCACGATCGGTGCGCTTTTGTCGGCGATCGGCATTGCCGGCATGGACCGCCTGGTGCGCTTCAACGTGCTGGCAATGTCCGGCCGTGCGGTGGAAGCGGCGGGTGACGTTGGCACGCTGCTGCTCGATAAAACCGGCACGATCACGCTCGGCAACCGTCAGGCCACCGAGTTCCGGCCCATTCGTGGCGTCGAGGCTGCCGAACTGGCCGACGCTGCACAGCTTGCATCGCTCGCTGATGAAACACCGGAAGGCCGCTCCATCGTCGTTCTGGCTAAGGAGAAATACGGCATCCGCGCCCGCGACATGGCCAGCCTGAATGCCAGTTTCGTACCCTTCACCGCGCAAAGCCGCATGAGCGGCGTGGACTTTGACGGGTCCTCCATCCGCAAGGGCGCGGTCGAGTCCGTGCTGAAGCATGTGGGGCTGACAGGCAGCCAGGAAGAGCGCGACACGCAGGCGATTG
>DCDI01000130.1:18812-20953 GCA_002316345.1 Phyllobacteriaceae bacterium UBA1059
GATGATCACCGGCGACAACCCGATGACGGCGGCGGCAATTGCGGCCGAGGCCGGCGTGGACGACTTCCTGGCTCAGGCGACGCCCGAGATGAAGCTCGAGCTGATCCGCGACGAACAGGCCAAGGGCAAGCTGGTCGCCATGTGCGGCGACGGCACAAACGACGCACCGGCGCTGGCGCAGGCCGATGTGGGCGTTGCGATGAACACCGGCACGGTGGCCGCGCGCGAAGCGGGCAACATGGTGGATCTCGACTCCGACCCGACCAAGCTCATCGAGATCGTGGAAATCGGCAAGCAGTTGCTGATGACGCGTGGTGCGTTGACCACCTTCTCCATCGCCAACGACGTCGCCAAATATTTCGCGATTATTCCCGCGATGTTCCTGGCCTTCTATCCGCAGCTGGGTGCGCTCAACATTATGGGGCTGGCGACGCCGGAAAGCGCCATCCTGTCTGCGATCATCTTCAACGCGCTCATCATCGTGGCGCTGATCCCGCTGTCGCTTCGTGGCGTGAAGTATCGCGCTGTCGGTGCCGGCGCGCTTCTGTCCCGCAACCTCCTCATCTACGGTCTTGGCGGCATCGTCGTGCCTTTCGTCGGCATCAAGGCCATCGACATGGCGATCACCGCGCTCGGCCTCGCTTAAGGAAACATCATGCTGAAACAGCTCAAACCCGCGATCGTCATGATCGTCGTTTTCACCATCCTCACCGGCCTCATCTATCCGCTGGGCATGACCGGCCTTGCGCAGGCGATCTTCCCCGCACAAGCCAATGGCAGCCTGATTGAGCGTGACGGCCAGGTCATCGGCTCCACGTTGATCGGTCAGGCGTTTACGGGCGAGACCTACTTCCACGGCCGTCCGTCGGCGGCCGGCGATGGCTACAATGCCGCGAGCTCCAGCGGTTCCAATCTAGGGCCGACCAACCCGAAGCTGATCGACCGCATTCGGACAGACACGGAAGCGTTCAAGGCGGAGAACGCGAACGCTGCCGTGCCGATGGATCTGGTAACCGCGTCGGGCAGTGGCCTCGACCCGCACATCTCGCCGGAAGCCGCTTACTTCCAGGTGGCGCGTGTGGCACGGGCCCGCAACAAGGATGAAGCCGCGATCCGCTCTCTGGTCGATAGCCATGTCGAAGGGCGCCAACTCGGCTTCCTGGGTGAGCCTGTCGTCAACGTGCTCGCCTTGAACATGGCGCTGGATGCCAGTGCGGCGCAGTGAAGACACGATGAAGACTTTGACCGGCATCTTGTTCTACATGAGATGCCGGCTTTCACGCGTGATGCGGGCGGTGAGGTGAACCAGCTCTGATGGTGGATGATGATCTGAACGACGCCGGCCGGCCATCGCCCGATGCCCTGCTGGAGGCTGCCAGACGCGAAGGGCTTGGCCGGCTGAAGATCTTTCTCGGCGCAGCACCTGGCGTCGGCAAGACCTACGAGATGCTGATGTCCGGCCGCGCCCGAAAGGGCGACGGCCTTGATGTCGTGATCGGCGTGGTGGAAACCCATGGGCGCAAGGAAACGCAGGCGCTGCTCGATGGCTTCGAGATCATCCCGCGCAAGGCAATGCCCTATAAGGGCCAGGCGCTGGAAGAGATGGACCTCGATGCCATCCTCGCGCGCCGGCCGGCGCTCGTTCTGGTGGATGAACTCGCCCACACCAACGCGCCCGGCAGCCGCCATCCCAAGCGATACCTCGATGTTCAGGAGCTGCTCGATCGCGGCATCGATGTATATTCGACACTCAACATTCAGCATGTCGAAAGCCTCAACGATGTCGTTGCGCAGATCACGCGCATCCGGGTGCGTGAGACGGTGCCGGATTCGATCATCGATCGCGCCGACGATATCGAAATCATCGACGTCACACCCGACGATCTCATCAAGCGCCTGCATGACGGCAAGGTCTATCTTCCCCGGACGGCCAAGCGCGCGATCGAGAACTATTTTTCGCCCGGCAATCTGACGGCCTTGCGCGAACTGGCGCTGCGACGCACCGCGCAGCGGGTCGACGACCAGCTGCTGCGCCATAAGCAGTCCCACGCCATTGCCGGTCCGTGGGACGCAGGCGAGCGCGTGCTGGTTTGCGTTGACGAACAGGTACGCGGCCCGGCGCTGGTACGCTATGCTAAGCG
>DCDI01000050.1:0-12301 GCA_002316345.1 Phyllobacteriaceae bacterium UBA1059
CGGCGGGCGCGGGTTGCGTCAGGTCGAGCTTGAGGCGGGGCAGCAGGGAAGCTACCGCCTCCGCTGCCTGCGTGCGCACTGGCCGGCCATGTCGGCGGCCATAGAAGGCCTCGGTCGCGCGGCTGCGGCGACCCTCCGCTTCGCTCTCGTTGTTTTCAGCGGTCATGCCAGGGATCAAGCCGCAACAGCCTGCTTCAGCGCCTTCACGAGATCCGTTCTTTCCCACGAAAACGAACCGTCGCGACCGGCCTTGCGGCCGAAATGGCCGTAAGCGGCGGTCTTGGCATAGATCGGCTTGTTGAGATCGAGATGGCGGCGAATGCCGGAGGGCGACAGGTCCATGACCTCGCGCAGGGCGTCTTCAAGCCGAGCTTCATCCACCTTGCCGGTGCCGTGAAGGTCGACATAGACAGACAGCGGCTGGGCAACGCCGATGGCATAGGACAGTTGGATGGTGCAGCGTTCCGCAAGCTTTGCCGCCACCACATTCTTGGCGAGATAACGCGCGGCATAGGCGGCAGAGCGATCGACCTTGGTCGTGTCCTTGCCCGAAAATGCGCCGCCNNAGGTGTCCACGATGATCTTGCGCCCGGTGAGGCCGGCATCGCCATCCGGGCCGCCGATCACGAACTTGCCGGTCGGATTGATGTACCAGCGGCAGTCTTCGGCGACCTTCAGGTCGGACAGGGCTTCGCGGATAAAGGGTTCAACGACGCTGCGGACCTTCTTCGAGTCCCAGCTTTCATCGAGATGCTGGGTGGACAGCACGATCGAGGTGGCTTCGCTCGGCTTGCCGTCCTGATAGCGCACGGTGACCTGGCTCTTGGCATCCGGCCCAAGCTTGCCGACATCGCCCTCGCCCTTGTGACGGCCGGCGGCGAGCAGTTCCAGGATCTTGTGGCTGTAATAAAGCGGCGCCGGCATCAGGTCCGGCGTTTCGGAACAGGCGTAACCGAACATAATGCCCTGATCGCCCGCGCCTTCCGCGTTGGCGTCAGCCGCCTTGTCCACGCCCTGGGCGATGTCGGCCGACTGAGCATGCAGCAGCACGTCGATCTTTGCGGTCTTCCAGTTGAAACCGTCCTGCGCGTAGCCGATTTCGCGGATGGCCTTGCGCGCAATGGCCTTGAACTTGGAGGGGTTGATTACCGGATGGCCCTTGGCATCACGCAGGGGCTCACCGTCCCCGTTTTTCTTCAACAGCGTCGGCGGAACGCGAACTTCGCCCGCGNNTTGGTGGTGGCGAGTGTTTCGCAAGCGACCCGCACGTCCCACGGGTTCATGCCGGCTTTCTTGGCTTCGCGGTAAACGAGATCGACGATCTCGTCGGAGATGCGGTCACAAACCTTGTCGGGATGGCCTTCGGATACGGATTCGCTGGTAAAAAGGTAGTTCTGGCGTGCCACGGGTAGTCCCCTCTGGAAAGATGATCTGGCCGCCATGGGCCAGATCGCGCGCGAGTGTTACCGAAGGGCCCGGTCTGGCGTCAAGAGATGCTATTTTCCTAGAAGACGTGCTGTGCGAACGGCTTTTTCAGCCTCATTCGCCGTCATCGGCCAGGGTCTTGATGAGGTCGACGATCTTGCGGCGGACCTTGGGGTCCGAAATCTTCATGAAAGCGCGGTTGAGCTGCATGGATTCCGCACTGCTCATGAAATCCGGCACCAAGGGCGCAGCAGCTTCTTCCTCCAGGCCCATCGGGGACTGACCATCTTCGCGCGGCGCATCCTGGAAGAAGTACTCGACCGGCGCGTTCAGAATGGCGGAAATCGCCTGCAGCCGGCTGGCGCCAACGCGGTTGGTGCCTTTTTCGTATTTCTGGATTTGTTGAAAGGTGATGCCGAGCTGCTCGCCAAGCTTTTCCTGGCTCATCGCGATCATATTGCGGCGGAGTCGAATACGCGAACCGACATGCACGTCGACTGGATTCGGCCGCTTCTTGTTTTCCGTCATTATCCCCTCACTGCCCCGCAGCACGGATCATCCTGCCACAGGCAGGCCAATCTGTGGTCACCAAAATACGGCGAAGCGGTTGCAATATCATTTTCTAATATAACCAAGTCAATGACGCTTTCGCGCCCTGAAATTTCCTAAGAAGCCACCCACGGCAAGAATGCCAAGCACGATCCACCCCGCCCAAACCGGATCCCACAAGCGCAGGATCGTGCCTTTGCCCGTAGGCACCGCTACGTCAAGTGTTCCGACGCCATTTACCGTATAAGCGTCGATAATCCGGCCAAAACCGTCCACAACACCGGAAATTCCGCTATTGGCTGCGCGAACCAGCGGCAAACCGGTTTCGACCGCGCGCAGCTGTGCCTGCCGGAAATGCTGACGCGGTCCGGGTGTATCGCCGAACCAGGCATCGTTGGTGAGGTTGATCAGGATGTCCTTGCCGACCGCATCCTTGCGCACAATCTCGTCGAAGATGATCTCGTAGCAGATGAAGGCGACGGCGCTTAAGCCTCCGGGCAGTGTAATGCCGGGGCGCGTTTGCGCGGACGAAAAGTCTTCCGGCAGAGCCACGATCTTGCTGATGCCAAAGCGGTACAGCAGGCCGGAGAACGGAAGATACTCGCCGAAGGGCACGAGATGCACCTTGTCGATCGCATCCACGATCTGGCCGGCATCGCCGATCTGGGTCATCGAATTGTAGTAGCGGGTGGGGCCACCGGGTGCTGCTTCCGAGCGCACCGCCCCGGCAAGCAGCGTCTGGCCATCCGCCAGAAGATCGCCAAGCGTCGACAGGGCGTCCGGGCGATCATTGAGAATAAAGGGCACGGCGGTTTCCGGCCAGATGATGACCGACGGCGGTGACTTACCCTCCGCCGGTGCTGCGGCCGACATTTCGAGATAGGTGCCGAAGATGCGGTCGCGCGCTTCGCGATCCCATTTCTCGCTTTGCAGGATAGACGGCTGCACGAGGCGCACGGCGAGCGTGTTGGGTCCGAAATCGGCCTGCGACAACCGGAACAAGCCGAAGCCGACATGGGCGGCGATCAAAAGCGCAGCTAGGGCTAAGCCGAGGCTGCGGCCTCGACGCGACAGAGCGATTGCCGGCATGGCGAACACGAAGACGGTCAGCGCATTCATGCCCACCATCGAAACGAGCACCGACGACTGCATCAGCGTCGGCACCGGCATGGCAGCATAGCCGATGGCGTTCCAGGGAAAGCCGGTGAAGAGCTGCCCGCGCAGCCATTCGGCTAAGGCAAAGGCAAAAGCCAGCATGGCGATGCGGCCGATCGACTCGCTCCAGAACAGCCGGGCAAGCACTGCGGCCAAGCCGTAATAGATCGCCAGCACGGCCGGAAGCGCCACCACGGCAAGCGGCAGCGCCCAGGCAAAGCTGTCTGCTTCCACCAGAAGCGCATTGCCGATCCACCACAGTCCGGCAATGAAATAGCCGAAGCCGAACCACCAGCCGACTGCAAAGGACGGCCGCAACCGAGCCAGCCTGCCACTGCCGGCTTCGCTGGTTGCACCATCGAGCAGCCAGACCAGGATCGGGAACGACACGAAGCCGACGGCAAAGAAGTCGTAAGGCGCTTGCGCCAGCACAAGCAGTGCGCCGGCCAAAAAGGCCAAAGCGGCGCGGCGCCAGCCCCAGGCCAAGACGATCCGGCTCCCAAGGCGGTCCATAAAAGCTTCCGATGCTAGAGAATCATCGCGCAAGCTTTAACAGGCACCGCCTGGCGCGCCAAACCGCTATACATCGCGCCCAAAGCGATTATTGAAGCCCGCCTGGCATGCGGATGGGAGGGAAGCAATGTCGGCGCAGGACTCGAACGGCTGGGATGCTTCGGCCGCTGGATGGATCGCGGCGCAAGGCAGCGAAGGCGACTTCGGCCGGCGCTTCGTTCTGGACGCGCCGATGATCGAACGCGTGAACCGTCAACGCTTCCGGAATGCGCTAGATGTCGGGTGCGGCGAAGGCAGGTTTTGCCGGATTATGCGCGATCTGGGTGTAAGGACCGTCGGCATCGATCCTACCGAGGCTCTGATTGCCCGAGCGCGAGAGCTGGATCCGGACGGCGATTACAGGCTCGGCACTGCGGAGGGGCTAGACCTGGCCGCGGACAGCTTCGATCTCGCGGTGAGCTACCTTTCGCTGATCGACATCGACGATCTTCCCCTTGCCTTGAAGTGTGTGACGGCGTGCCTGAAGCCGGGCGGCACCCTGCTGATTGCCAACTTGAACAGCTTTGCCACGGCTGCAGGCGCGCGCGCCTGGATTTGCGACAGCGAGGGCCTGGAACGCTTTGCGCTGGAAAACTATCTGGAAGAACGTTCGGTCTGGCTGGAATGGGCCGACATCCGCATCCGCAACTGGCATCGGCCTATGAAGACCTATATGCAGCTTCTGCTGGAAAACGGCCTGCAGCTTCGGCATTTCGACGAGCCGGCACCAAGTGGCGGCGGCGATCCGGCGCGGGTCAGCCGACAGCGCCGCGTGCCTTTCTTCCACATCATGGAATGGCAGAAGCCGGACGATTAACCTCCGGCTTCGCTAGGGTTCAAATCACGCGGAGTCCGACACTTCGTGGTGGCTGGTGCTCTCATGCGGCTTGAGATCACGCACCAGGCGCACCTTGCGGACGCGGCGGGGATCGGCTTCGAGGATCTGCATTTCGAAGCCAGGCATGACGCGGATGATTTCGCCGCGTACCGGCACGCGGCCGAGCGCGGAGAAGATCAGGCCGCTCAGCGTATCGACATCCTCGCCGAATTCCCCGGCTTCGAAGCCCGGAATGGCTTCCGCCACATCCTCGATATCAGCACGCGCATTGACCACGAAAACGCCGTCACCGGTTTGCGTGACCGTTTTTTCCTCGTCGTCGTGTTCGTCTTCGATGTCGCCGACGATCATCTCGACGATGTCTTCAAGCGACACGAGACCGTCGGTGCCGCCATATTCGTCGATGACCAGCGCCATCTGTGTATGCGAGGCCTGCATGCGCGCCATCAGCTCGGAAGCCTGCATAGAGGGCGGCACGAACAGCACGGTGCGGATGAGTTCGAGGTCGCCGATCGTGCGGGTCAGATCGACATTGCCGAGATCGGACGCTTCCACGGTCTTCGACGGCGTCGGAGCGCCGGGTTCGACGGTGGTGGCCTGCGCCGAACGGGTGATGTGGTTGAGCACGTCGCGGATATGGACCATGCCGCGCGGGTCATCCAGGGACTCCGAATAAACCGGCATGCGGGAATGGCCGCTTTCCTGGAAGGCGCGCAAGAGATCGCCGAGCGTGATCGCAATATCGACGCCGTCGATATCAGCGCGCGGGATCATCACGTCCTCGACGCGAACTTCACGCAGGCCGAGCACGTTGTTGAGCATGGCGCGCTCAACCGGCGTGAAGGCTGCTTCCGTTTCGTCGGGGCTTGCTTCCGCCAAGGCGTCGGCAAGGTTTTCGCGCAAAGTCGCGCTGCCGTTCTTCGGTCTGAAGAAACCGACCATGCGGTCGAACAATGGTAGCCGGAGACCTTGGGTCTCGGTGTGACTACTCGGCCCGTCTTCTTTCTGATCGGGCAATTCGCTGGAAGGTTCGTGACCTGCAGCGTCACTATCTTTATCGTTCATCATCCTCCGGCTTGTCGCCGGTCCGTGTTGATCGCGGGGGTCTTTCCCTATCGGTAGGGATCGGGAATGGCAAGACTTCTCAGTATTTCGCGTTCCAAACCTTCCATCTCCTCTGCTTGTTCCTCGGTTTCATGGTCGAAGCCAAGACAATGCAGAAGGCCGTGGATGGTGAGATGGGTGAGATGGTGGTCGAAGGGCTTGGTTTCCTCTTCCGCTTCACGAACCACCGTTTCCCGGGCAATGACGATGTCGCCGAGCATAGGCGGCAGGGGATCGCCGGGCTCGACCGGGAACGCTGGAAAAGACAGGACGTTGGTGGGCTTGTCCTTGTTGCGCCATTCGCGATTGAGCTCCTGGATCGAAGCGTCGTCGGTAAACAGGATCGACAGCTCGCTGGCGCCCTCGGTGACGCCAAGGCGCTCGAAGGTGGCCGCAATAGCGCGATCGACAAGCGCTTGCAGTGCGGCTTCATCGCCCCATTCGCCGGCCTCGATCTCGAGGCCGACTGCAATCTCAGGCTTGCTCAAACCGCAGGACCGCCGCTGCCGGCGCGGTCGTAGGCGCGGACGATCTCGGCCACCAGCGGGTGACGCACGACGTCCTTGTCCTCGAAGCGCACCTTCACGATGTTCGGCACGCCATCCAGCACGCGCAAGGCTTCGACGAGACCGGACTTGGTGTGCGGCGGGAGGTCGATCTGGGAGGGATCGCCGGTCACGATCATGCGGCTGTTTTCGCCCAAACGCGTCAGAAACATCTTCATCTGCATCTGCGTCGTATTCTGGGCTTCGTCCAGGATCACGGCGGAATGGGCGAGCGTACGGCCGCGCATGAAGGCAAGCGGGGCGATCTCGATGACCTCGGCGGCAATCGCGCGCTCGACCTTGTCGGCCGGCATCATGTCGTAAAGCGCGTCATAAAGCGGGCGCAGGTAAGGATCGACCTTTTCCTTCATGTCGCCGGGCAGGAAGCCGAGGCGCTCGCCGGCTTCAACGGCCGGACGCGACAGGATGATGCGCTCGACCAGACCGCGCTCAAGCAGCATCGCGGCATGCGCCACGGCAAGATAGGTCTTGCCAGTACCGGCCGGGCCGATGCCGAAAACGAGTTCTGACCGCTCCAGCGCGCGCATATAGGCGTCCTGGTTGGCGGAGCGGGCGTAGATGGTGCGCTTGCGGGTGGAAATCTGGGCGGCAGACATCTTGCCTTTCTTTTCAAGCGTGGGCAGGCTCAGCTGGTCGTCGGCGGCAACCGCCATGCGGATCGCACCATCCACATCGGACTGGCCGACATGGGCGCCCTTTTGCAGCATGTCATAGAGATGATCGAGCGTGCGGCGCGCTTGTTCGGCAGCCGTGGGGTCACCCTGGATCGAAAGCTGGTTGCCCTTCGAGCGTAGATCCACGCCGAGCTTCTGCTCGATGCGCGCGAGGTTTTCGTCGAACTGGCCATAAAGCGCGCTCGCGAAGCGGTTATTGTCGAATGTGAGTACGAGATGCGCCTTATCGGAAGCGCCGGCCGGGCTCGTCTTGACGTCTGCCTTTGCGGTCAACCGCGTCTCCTTGTTCAAGGCCTTGGGCTCAATGCCGTCTTGGCCTGAAGCTTAGATAGGGTCGGCGAACAGGCTGTTGTAGCCCGTGCCCGTTACCCGGACATCGATAATGTCGCCGATTCGGCCGGCACTTTCATCAAAAATTGTCGGTTGAAGCCACGGCGAGCGGCCGACGATCTGACCGGCTTGGCGACCGGGCTTCTCGAGCAGCACAGAAATGGTTCTGCCGACCAAGCTGTTGACGAACTTGGACTGCTCTTCGGCAAGCGCTGCCTGCAGGCGGACGAGCCGCTCGCTTTTCACGGCTTCGTCGACATGACCCGTCATCGAAGCGCCCGGCGTGCCAGGGCGGGGCGAATACTTGAACGAGAAAGCGAGCGCATAACCGATCTCGCGCACGAGCTTCAGCGTGTCGGCAAAGTCTTCTTCCGTTTCGCCGGGAAAGCCGACGATGAAATCACCGGACAAAGCGATATCCGGCCGCGCAGTCCTGATGCGATCCATCAAGCGCAGATAATCGTCGGCGGTGTGGCGACGGTTCATGGCCTTGAGGATGCGATCCGACCCCGACTGCACCGGCAGATGCAGGTAGGGCATGAGCTGGCGGAGATCGCGATGGGCGGCGATCAACGCATCATCCATGTCGCGGGGATGGCTGGTGGTGTAGCGGAGGCGGGCGATGCCGGGGATTTCCGCCAAGCGGAACAGAAGCTGTGCCAAGCCCCAATCACGGCCATCCGAACCTTCGCCATGCCAGGCGTTGACGTTCTGGCCGAGCAGGGTCAGTTCGCGCACGCCGGCCTGCGCCAGCTGCTCGGCTTCCGCCACGATCTGTGAGACGGAGCGCGAGGTTTCCGAACCGCGGGTGTAAGGCACCACGCAGAAGGTGCAGAACTTGTCGCAGCCTTCCTGCACGGTGAGGAAAGCCGCGACGCCACGTGCCTGCACGACCTTGCGGGTGGGCGACGGCAGATGCTCGAACTTGTCTTCGACCGCGTAATCGGTTTCCACCACCTTGCCGCCGTTGCGCACGCGCTTCAGCGCTTCGGGCAGGCGATGATAGGTTTGCGGACCAATCACCAGATCGACGGCGGGCGCACGGCGAATGATTTCCTGCCCTTCAGCCTGCGCGACGCAGCCGGCAACGCCGATCACCATGTCGCGGCCTTGGGCGCGGCGTTCGGCCTTGAGGTCACGGATGCGGCCGAGCTCGGAATAAACCTTTTCGGCGGCACGCTCGCGGATATGGCAGGTGTTGAGCAGCACCAGATCGGCGTCTTCGACCACATCCGTGCCGACATAGCCGTCCGCTGCCAGCGCGTCGCTCATGCGCTGGGAATCATAGACGTTCATCTGGCAGCCATAGGTCTTCACGAACACCTTTTTCGGGGTCGTGACTCGCTCGGCGTCTAGGGTCGGGATCGGGGCGATCTGGTTCATGGCCGCAGCTTTTAGAGGTTTTCCTTAGCGGCCTCAACCACGCGATGAGGACGCAGGCGCGGCAAGGGCTGCAGCAAACAGGGTGCGCACACGCGCTTCGACCTCGCGGCTCGCCTGCTTGCGATCGGTGGCGGCGGTGAAGACGACCGGCTCGCCCCAATGCAGCTCGACCGTGACGGGAGGCAGGCTGAGTAGGCGCATGAGGTGGGGCAGCAGATCCTCGTCGCCCGTCCAGGCAACGAGCCCGCGCGAACGGCGGCCCATCGGCAAGCCGCCGAGGCGGGTATACGCGATGGCAACCGGCTGGATCAGGACCTGCTCGGCACCGGCCTCAATGATGGCCGACCGGGCCGCGCCGAACAAGGTCGTCTTGAAGGGGAGCAGGCTGGTGCCGTCCGACGTGGTGCCTTCGGCAAACAGCAGCGTGGCGCGGCCGTTGGCGAGGCTGCTGGTCAGTTCGCTGACCTGATTGCCTGAGGATCGCTTGTTCTGGCGGTCAACGAGGATCGTGCCTTGCAGCCGCGCGAGGGGCCCGACGACAGGCCAGGTGCCGACTTCTCCCTTGGCGATAAAGGAGCCCTTGAAGACGGAGCCGAGCACAATCACGTCGGTCCACGAAATGTGGTTGGCGGCGATCAGCAGGGGGCGGCCGGTTTCCACCTTGCCGAAGTTTTTGATGCGCAAGCGCAGGATGCGCGCGGCGATGCGATACCACAGGCGTGGTGCGGATGTTGGATCGACCCAGCCGGTCCAGTGCGCGAAGGCCTGGTAGGGCGCGAGGACGAGCGTCAGCAGAAACACGGCAGCGATCGTCCTGATGAAACGGAGTTTGGCGCTCAAGCGGGTTTTGCTCGCCGGAGTTCGCGCCGCATCACGATGGCGTCGCTGCGTTTGCGGCCTTCATGTTCGTAATAGCCGGGACGCCGCGCGACCTCATTGAAGCCGAGGCGCTTGTAGAGAGTAGTAGCGGCAACATTTGTTTCGTCGACTTCGAGGAAGAGTTCTTCGGCGCGGTCGCCGTGCAATTTGCGAAGCACGGCGTCCATCAGCGTGCGGCCAAGCCCCAGCCTGCGGTGGGTGCGGGCAACCGCAATGGTCAAGATTTCACCTTCGCCCGCAGCAAGACGGGCGAGCACGAAGCCAACCAGACCGAGTTTGGGGTTGCCGACTTCGCGCACGGCAAAGCCGAACACCGTGTTTTGCGTCAGAAGGGACTCGAATTCCTCGGCTGACCACGGCCTGCCGAAATCTTCCTCATGCAGCCGGGCGATCGCATGACAATCATCGGCTTCGAGATCGAGGATTGCATGATCGCGGCGCATGAAGGGGATCTTCATGGTTCAGTCGCGGCCGGGCAGAACGAAGCTCGCCTGCGGCTTGGCGTCCGCGCCGCGCAAATAAAGCGGCTTCGGCTTATCCGAGTTTGCCGGCTTAGCAGCGGCAAGGTGGGCATAGGTTTCGATCGCGGCGGTCGCCGTTGCGGCGACGATGGTACGACCGGGCATGCGCGCGTCTAAGGCAGCAGATCCTGAGCCGGTGAGGATAAGGTCTGTGTTCCCTACCCGCGCAAGCGTTGCGTCCGCATCGAGGACGGCCGGCTCGGCCAGGAGCGCGCCTGCCGGACCATAAAGCGCGGAATAAAGCTGCTCGCGTCGGGCATCGATGACCGCGAGCACGGGACGGCTGGGATGCAAGGCATGAGCTTCCGCTGCCAGACCTTCCAACGTGGTCACACCGACAGCGGGAATGTTGAGTGCCAGCGCCAAACCGCGTGCGGTCGAGACGCCGACGCGCACGCCGGTGAAGGAGCCCGGGCCGATCACGACGCCGATGCGGGTGAGGTCCGCATAGGTCTTGCCGGCCTGGGCCAGCACGTCGTCGATCATGCCCATCAGCAGTTCGGCATGGCCNNCGCGAGCGCAGCGTCGCCCTCCCATACGCAAGCAGCGCAGAGATTGGCGGATGTGTCGATCGCGAGCAGGGTCATGAGCGTAGCGGTCAGCCCTTGTCAGCGGTGAAGCCAGCGGCTTCGATGCCGGCAGCGGCGGCGGTTTCATCATTGTCCGAGGTGTCGCCGGAAATGCCGACGGCGCCCAGGATTGCGCCCGCCTCATCCCGGATCAACACACCGCCCGGAACCGGTACGATCTTGCCGCCCGACATGGCCGACAGCGCCTGCACGAAATGCGGCCGCTCGCCGGCGGTGGTGTTTAGCCAGCGCGAGCCGGCACCGACGGCCAGCGCGCCATAAGCTTTGCCGGACGCGATCTCGAAGCGCAGCATGGACGAGCCGTCCTGCTTCTGGAACGCCTTGAGGTGGCCGCCGGCATCGAGCACGGCGATCGACAGCGGCTTCAGCGTGAGCTCAGCAGCCTTCGCAAAAGCTGCCTCGATGATGGTGTTGGCTTGGGCCAGCGTCAGTTCAGTCATGGGTGTTCCTTTGTCTGTCACGCAGCCTGCTGCGCCTTCAGTTCGAGCCGGCGGCGATGCAGAACCGGCTCGGTATAGCCATTCGGCTGTTCGGTGCCCTTGAACACGAGATCGCAGGCCGCTTGGAAGGCGATTGATTTGTCGAAGTCCTTGGCCATCGGCCGGTAAAGGGGATCGCCGGCATTCTGGCGGTCCACCACTTCGGCCATGCGCTTCAGGGTCTCGGTGACCTGATCTTCGCTCACCACCTTGTGGTGCAGCCAGTTCGCCATATGCTGCGAGGAAATCCGGCAGGTCGCGCGGTCCTCCATCAGGCCGATATCGTTGATATCCGGCACCTTGGAACAGCCGACGCCGGCATCCACCCAGCGCACGACATAGCCAAGAATGCCCTGCGCATTGTTGTCGAGTTCCTTCTGGATGTCTTCCGGCGTCCAGTTCGGGCGCGCTGCCACAGGCACCGACAAGATGTCTTCCAGTCTGGCGCGCTCGCGCTTCTTCAAATCGCGCTGCACGGAGCGCACATCGACCGAATGATAATGCGTGGCATGAAGCGTCGCAGCCGTCGGCGACGGAACCCAGGCAGTGTTCGCGCCGGCCTTGGGATGACCGATCTTCTGTTCCAGCATGGCGGCCATCAGGTCGGGCATCGCCCACATTCCCTTGCCGATCTGGGCATGGCCGGCGAGACCGCAGGCAAGGCCGATATCGACATTCCAGTTCTCATAGGCCTGGATCCAGGCGGATTGCTTCATGTCGCCCTTGCGGATCATCGGGCCCGCTTCCATCGAGGTGTGCATCTCGTCGCCCGTGCGATCGAGGAAGCCCGTATTGATGAAGACGACGCGATCTCGTGCGGCGCGGATGCACTCCTTGAGGTTGATGGTGGTGCGCCGCTCCTCGTCCATGATGCCCATCTTGATCGTGTTGGGCTCGAGGCCGAGCAGATCTTCGACACGCGTGAAGATCTCGACGGCAAAGGCCACTTCTTCCGGCCCGTGCATCTTCGGCTTCACGACATAGATCGAGCCTTCCGGAGAGTTCCAGTGTTTGCCGTCCGGACCGACATCGTGCAGCGCGATCATCGCCGTCATGACCGCATCCATGATGCCTTCCGGCACTTCCGAACCGTCTTCGAGCAGGATCGCCGGATTGGTCATGAGGTGACCGACATTGCGCACCAGCATCAGCGAGCGGCGGCGAACAGGCAGCGTGCCGCCATCCGGTGCGATGAACTCCTCGTCAGGATTGAGCTTGCGGGTGAAGGTCTTGCCACCTTTCGTGACCTCTTCCGC
>DCDI01000050.1:12314-14101 GCA_002316345.1 Phyllobacteriaceae bacterium UBA1059
AGTTGCGGTACACGGTGATCTTGTCTTCCGCATCCACCGCCGCGACCGAGTCCTCGCAATCCATGATCGTGGTCAGCGCGGATTCCAGATGGACATCCGAAATGCCCGCCTTGTCGGAACGGCCGATCTCGGTGGTCGGATCGATCAGGATTTCGATATGCAGACCGTTTTTGGCGAGCAGGATGCGCTCGGGATGGCCCTGCTCGCCGAGATAACCGACGAACTGGCCAGGATCTTCGAGGCTGTCGGGCTGGATATCGGACCCGAGCGTCAGCACGCCGTCGGCGATCGTGAGCTTGGTGACATCGTTCCAGGACACGGCTTCGAGAGGTGCAGCGCGATCAAGGAAATCGCGCGCCCAGTTGATGACCTTCTCACCACGCTTGGGATTGTAGCCCCGGCCCTTTTCCGCGCCGTCTTCCTCGGAAATCGCATCAGTGCCGTAAAGCGCATCATAGAGCGAACCCCAGCGCGCATTGGCGGCATTGAGCGCATAGCGCGCGTTCATGACGGGGACGACGAGCTGCGGACCGGCTACGCTGGCAATCTCGGGATCGACGTTTTCGGTGGAAACGGTGAAATCCTCGCCTTCGGGAAGGAGGTAGCCGATCTCGCGCAGGAAGTCCTGATACACAGCCATGTCCGACGGCGCACCATTGTCGCGATGCCATTGGTCGATCTGAGCCTGCAGCTCGTCACGCTTGGCGAGCAGTTCGCGGTTCTTTGGGGCGAGATCGGCGACGATGCCGGCAAAGCCCGTCCAGAACGCGTCTTCCGCTACGCCCGTGCCGGGAAGTGCTTCGTCGCGAACAAAGGCGGCGAAGTTCGCATCCACTTTCAGGCCATGCAGGTCCCCACGATCACCCATCAGCGTCACTCCTCCGTTTGTTGCGCTTTGACCATCTTCGCCAAGGACGGTCAATTCATCCTAGATCTCAAACCGCCACCCGTGGACGGCCGCTCGCGGTTGCCGTGATGATCGCCTCGATAAAGGTGCGCTGATCTTCCACCGTGGCGGCCGTGATGGCATAATCCACTACGATCTGCGGATCATGCGCACCGGCCTGTTGCGCCTTCTCCGCAGCGGCGGATCGGGCATAGTCTTCGGCTGCGGCCATGGCCGGTGCTTCCGCGTTGAAGTCGCGCTGTGTTTCGCCGAGGCTGGCGCGAAAACGACCTTCCACCGGCTGGCTGACACGCACGTCCACCGAGACGCGCACCTGGCCGACCACGGCACCGAGCGCATTGGCGACGTCGGTATCTTCCGGCACGACGCAGGTCTGGCCGAGCAGATCCGGGAGACCGGCGTAATGCAGCGGGGCAGAGGCACCGAGGCCGATCACCGGGCGGTCCACGGTGAGGCTCATGCCGGCAATGCCCGAGCGCTTGTTCAGCGCGTTCTGCACGAGCGGATGCGTGACGGTTGCGGGACCGTCGAGGCCGCCTTCGGCGAAGGCGGTTTCGAGGATCACTTCGGCGGAGCGGCGGGTGAGTGCGGTCAGGACTTGGCTTGAGATCGTTTCGGCATCGGGCGCGATGGGCTGGCCGCGACCATCCTTGCGGCTAGCGAAGAGTTTGGCGCCGAGTTCAGCGGCGTCGCGGTTCCAGTTGGATTGCTTGTGCAGCACGTGGGCGGCATCCGAGGGGGTGAAGCCGGCGATGTGGACGAGGCCTCGGCCGACCAGGCGGTTCAGGGTGGCGACCTGCGGCGTGGAAGTGAGCAAGCGATCGAGCGGCTGGGGGATGGCGGTGATAGCGTCGTAGAGCTTGGCTTCGGGCGCCGTCAG
>DCDI01000135.1:0-365 GCA_002316345.1 Phyllobacteriaceae bacterium UBA1059
CCGGCTCGGCCTGCCCGTCATCATGGTCAAACGCCCTCGCCCGTCCGGCGAGCAGACCGTTGCCAGCATCCAGGCTGTCGAGGACTGGATCGACGCTCATGTCGCGGACTTCGCCGAACGCGGCGCATAAACCAGCGGCTCGCGGCCGGCCCGCTCGATCAGGCGGGTTTCCGGCGAGCCAATGAGGATGCAGGTCGCCATGTCGGCCATGCCGGGCTCGGCTTCGCTGAGCGAGACAATGCGGATGCGCTCGTCGGGACGACCGGCAGCGCGGCCGAACACGACGGGTACGGTTTCCGGCAGAACGGTGCGCAGGATCTCGAAGGCGCGGCCGAGTTGCAGCGGGCGGGCCCTAGAGATGGGGT
>DCDI01000135.1:544-3551 GCA_002316345.1 Phyllobacteriaceae bacterium UBA1059
GAGAGCGACATCGTGCAGAAGTCATGCCCGAGCGGCGCACCGACGCGGGCGGCGACGGCGAGCATCGCGGTGACGCCAGGCACTACGGAGAAATCAAGGTCGCGCCATTCGTCAGGACCGTGCTCGATCGCCTCGCACATGGCGGCGGCCATGGCGAAAACGCCGGCATCGCCGCCGGACACGACTGCCACATGCCGCCCCGACACGGCGAGTTCGAGCGCGGCCTTGGCGCGGTCGAGTTCCTCGCGATTGTCGGAGGCGTGCAGGGTTTGGTCGGGACGCACCTGGAGGCGGTCGAGATAGGGCTTGTAGCCGAAGAAATCGCTGGCGGCTTCGATCGCTGCGCGCGCTTGCGGGGTCATCTGATCGGGATTGCCGGGACCAGTACCGATGACTGTGNNGTCTCCTCGACGATCTGCAAGGCGGCAGCCAAATTCTCGCCGGGCTTGGCAGCCCAGCCGGGCACCAGCACGATGGAGAAGTACGGCGCGATATCGTCGGCTTTGTCGGCAAGCGGCGTAATCGCCATGTTGGCCATGGTGCCGCGCTCGACATAGATCGCGCGGTCGAGCTTGCCGGCCTCGACTAGGGCGCGGCGGATCTTCGGCAGGTTGCGGCCGACCTTCATTATCACAGCGGCTTCCGTGTCCATAAGGCGGCGCGCAAGGACGTCCTCGGCCAAGGTTCCTGGCAGAATGCTCAGGATGTCATCGCCTTGGACGATCGGAACGCCCGTCGCGGACCAGCAGCCGGACATGGCAGTCACGCCAGGCACGACCTCTGTCGGGAAGCGATGGGCTAGTCGGACATGCAGGTGCATGTAGGAGCCGTAGAAAAGCGGATCGCCTTCCGACAGCACGACGACCGTGCGGCCGGCACGAAGATGATCCTCAACCTGCTTTGCAATGTCTTCGTAGAAGCTATTGATGGGGTTAATGTAATCCGCGTGATCCTTGTGGATCTCGGTCGTCACGGGATAGATCATCGGCAGTTCGATGACTCCCGGACGCATATGCGCATCGACGATGGTGCGANNACGCTTGGCGAAATAGGCCACCACATCGGCCTCGGCGAGAAAGCGCGCGGCCTTCAGCGTCAGGAGTTCCGGATCGCCGGGGCCAGTGCCGAGGCCGATCAGTTTGCCGAGCGATGCGCTCATAGGCCGGGTCTCGCAAGGGCGTTGATTGCGGCGGCTGTCATGGCACTGCCCCCCATGCGGCCGCGCACGACGGCGAAGGGGATGCCGAGCTTGCTTTCGGCCAGCGCGTCCTTGGATTCCATCGCGCCAACGAAACCGACGGGCATGCCGATGATGGCGGCGGGTCGTGGGGCGCCGGCGGCGATCATGTCAAGGAGGTAGAACAAGGCTGTCGGAGCGTTGCCGATGGCGACGACAGCGCCTTCGAGTTGCGGGCGCCAGAGTTCGAGCGCGGCGGCGGAGCGGGTGTTGCCGATTTCCTTGGCCAAGTCCGGCGTTCGCGGGTCGCGCAGCGTGCAGATCACGGGGTTGGTGGCAGGCAGGCGGGCGCGAGTGACGCCTTGCGCAACCATTTCGGCGTCGCACAGGATGGGAGCGCCGACTTGGAGGGCGGCGCGGGCATCTGAAACGAAGCTGGGCGAGAACTCGAAATATTGCGCAGATTCAACGATGCCGCAGGCATGGATCATGCGGACGGCAACATCGGCCTCTGCTTCCGAGAAGCGGGAGAGATCAGCTTCGGCGCGGATGATGGCGAAGCTTTTCTCGTAAATCGCGTCGCCTGATTTGATGTAGTCCGTGGTCATGAAGCCCGCTGCATGGGTGTTTGCGCCATCAGCCTGTCGCTGAAATCGGGCGGGAGCACTATCCCGTTCGCGACGATCTTGCGAGAGCCGGGGATGCCGATCACAGAAATGAACGTGCCGGCTGGCTTCGAACACTCCTTTTCGCAGCCCGAAAGATGCAAACGGAAGGGCAGATCCTGTCCATTCGCCGATTTGGCAGCGAGTTCGGCCGCTAAGGCGTGGGTATTCAGATGCGCGGATGCGCAAGCCGGGGCTCCGGCACACGCGACGATTCGCAGACGCAAGTCGTCCGGCCTGGTGATAACGTCAAGACCCGCGGATCGATGGAGCGCAGCCTGCGCAACTGCGTGGTCCGGGCACAGCATGATCAGCATGCGTTCGGGTGACAGGCGAAGTCCGCGGATGCCGAGGATTTGGAGATCTGCGCAAAGCGCGATCAGTGTCTTGGCGGTGACGGTGCCGAATGGCATGGCGATCACGGCGGCGATACGGCCGTCGGTCAGTTGCAGGATATCGCCGGGATGAAGCTGGGCAGGTTCCGGGTCACGCGGTTGGGCTGGCGGTTGAAGTGTCTCGAAGGTCGGCAACAGATCGCGGCCGCGCATCTTGCGGCCACCTTCGGCGATCGTGCGCAGCAGAGCGACGGCGGATTGCACTGCGCGCTCGGCATCATAGACACCGACGAAGCGGGCCGTTTCCGCGTCACCGGCGATGGCGACTTGCCAGGTGTCGGCATTGAGCGCGGTCAGCCGGATGTCGGCTTTGACGCCGTGGAGCATGGAAGGCCCGCCGCCATCGACGACAATAGAAACTTTTGGGCCGAGCTGAGAAGCAAAGCTGGACGCCTGACTCTTGATGGCGTCGGCCAGAGGACGCGGGTCGGCGCGCTCGTCTGCACAAAGGCCCGCGAGTGGTGCGGTGTCGAGTGGGAGACCGGTGCGGATGGTGAGGCCGAGGGCTTCGACGGCGGCGTTCATGTCGGCCACGGTTTCATCGCGCAAACCGCGAATTTGCAGGCTGCCGCGCAGGGTGACTTCGAGCAGGCCGTTGCCGCAGCGCTTTGCGGCTTCTGCGACGCCTGCGAGGTCGGCTGGCGAGATCGCCCCGTTCATCGGGTTGATGCGCGCGAGCAGGCCGTCGCCGGTCGGCATCGGCTTCGACAGCGAAGGGCATTCGCCTCTTTGGCGGTGCGAGATGATGGTGGTCGTCATGCTGCCACCTC
>DCDI01000155.1 GCA_002316345.1 Phyllobacteriaceae bacterium UBA1059
GCTGCGCGCGCTCATCGGGTGCGCGGCGGCGCGCCAGCACCTGTGCCACGCGCCAACCGCGATGCGGCAAACCTTCGAGGTCCTGTCCGGGAAGGGCCGCGAAGACACCTTCGCGCAACAGAATCCAGCCGGCTCGAGCGAGCCGGAAATAAGCGGCGGGCGGGGTCATCGAATGCTCGCGATCAAAGCTTCCAGCCCGAATGCAGCGCTGCAATGCCGCCGGAATAGTTGCGGTAAGAAACGCGCTCGAAGCCGGCCGTGCGGATCATGGTCGCGAAATTCTCCTGATTGGGGAACTTGCGGATGGATTCCACGAGATACTGATAGGGCTCGCCGTCACCCGTCACCAGCTTGCCGATCGGCGGAATGGCCTTGAACGACCAGGCTTCATAGACCTGTTCCAGGAAGGGCAGGTCGACCTCCGAAAACTCCAGGCACAGGAAGCGGCCGCCGGGTTTCAGCACGCGGAAGGCTTCCTTCAGGGCGACATCGATATGCGGCACGTTGCGGATGCCGAAGGCGACCGTATAGGCGTCGAAAGAGCGGTCGGAAAACGGCAGGCTTTCCGCGTTCGCTTCCACGAAGGTGCAGTTGTTGAGCAGGTTGCGCTTGGCTGCGCGGTCGCGGCCGACTTCCAGCATGGAGCCGTTGATGTCGAGCACGGTGGATTGCGCAAGGCCGTCCGACGCCTCGATCACCCGAAACGCGATGTCGCCGGTGCCGCCAGCAACGTCGAGATGGGCAAAGGCGCGGGAGCGTGGCGGGTTCAGCGCTGCCACCATCGCGTTCTTCCAAACGCGGTGCAGACCGGCCGACATCAGGTCGTTCATGACGTCGTAACGCTGCGCCACCTTGTGGAAGACCTCGTTGACGCGGCCCTGCTTTTCACCGTCTCCGACAGGCTGGAAGCCATAGGACTGGTTCATCTCGCCGGCGGCGGTGGCACGTTGGTCTGACATCAAATTTATCCCTTAAACCGGCCGGACCATAGCCGAGCCACAGTCGGAGCGCTACGTTTTGGAAGCGCGATGAAGAGACGCGCCGAACGTGGCGGCAGGAAAGCGCGAATGGTCCCGAAAGCAGAATTGCATTGCCACATCGAGGGCGCCGCGTCTCCTGATCTGGTTCTCAAACAAGCACAGAAGTATGGCAAGGACCTGTCCGCCTTCATCCGCGACGGTGTTTTTGTGTGGGACGATTTCACCGGCTTTCTTCAGGCCTATGATGCCGCCGCCGAGCTGTTCCGCACGGAAGACGATTATGCCAGGCTGGCCGAACATCACCTGTCGAACGTCGCGCGCGACGGCGCGATCTATGCCGAGTTCTTCACCTCGCCTGACCATGCCCGCCGCGCCGGATTGAGCTCCGAAGCTTATACGGACGCGCTGGGCGAGGGCATGAAGCGGGCCAAGGCCAAGACCGGCATCGAAAGCCGCATGATCGTTACCGGCGTGCGTCATTTCGGCGTCCAAAGCGTGGAAGCGGCGGCACGGTTTGCGGCGCGGTGCAGGCATCCGCTGGTGGCCGGCTTCGGCATGGCCGGCGACGAGCGCTTCGGCGACATCGAAGATTATGTGCGCGCGTTCGATTTCGCGCGCGAAGCGGGGCTGGGCATCACCGTTCATGCCGGCGAGTTCGGCGGGTGGGAAAGCGTGCAGGCAGCCCTCGACCATCTGCGCCCAAGCCGCATCGGCCACGGGGTGCGCGCTATCGAGAACACCAATCTGGTGAAGCGGATCGCAGCCGAAGGCATTGTGCTGGAATGCTGTCCGGGCTCGAACATCGCGCTCGGCGTATTCGACAGTTTCGCTAATCATCCGCTGCCGGCACTACGGCGCGCGGGCCTCAAGGTGACGCTCAATTCCGATGACCCGCCGCACTTCCACACCTCGCTGGCCCGCGAATACGAGATCGCTCGCACCGAGTTCCAGATGGACGACAAGGCGCTCACCGGCATCACCCGCACGGCGATCGAAGCAGCGTTCGTCGACCGCAAGACCAAGGCCGAATTGCTGGCGCGGCTGGAGCCGAAGCGCCGCTGAAGCGCGAAATGTGTGGCTGAGCCGAAGCTTTCGGTTTCGCCAACAGCCGTGGCTCGTTAAGGTCGCGCCGCGTTTGCGGTCGGAGTATTTTTCATGGGCGTCACAGTCGTCAATCATCCGCTTGTCCAGCACAAGCTCACCATCATGCGGTCCAAGGAAACCTCGACGGCGAGCTTCCGTCGGTTGCTGCGCGAGATCTCGCTGCTGCTCTGCTACGAAGTGACGCGTGACCTGGAGCTCACCACCAAGACCATCGAAACGCCGATGCAGGAGATGGAAGCGCCAACGCTGGAAGGCAAGAAGCTGGTCTTCGCTTCGGTTTTGCGCGCCGGCAACGGTCTGCTCGACGGCATGCTCGACCTCGTTCCGGCCGCCCGCGTCGCTCATGTCGGCCTGTATCGCGATCATGATACGCTGCAGGCGGTGGAATATTTCTTCAAGGCGCCGAGCGATCTCGAGAACCGCCTGGTGATCGTGGTCGACCCAATGCTCGCCACCGCCAACTCGGCCGTCGCTGCCATCGACAAGCTGAAGGAGCGCGGCGCGACCAACCTGCGCTTCGTTTGCCTGCTGGCAGCACCCGAAGGCGTCGAGCGCTTCACCAAGGCGCATCCCGACGTGCCGGTCTTCACGGCCTCGATCGACGAGAAGTTGAACGAAAAGGGTTACATCGTGCCCGGCCTCGGCGACGCCGGCGACCGCATGTACGGCACGAAGTAAGCTAGGCTTAACCGTTCAAAGAAGTCGGCCGCGTGTCTTAACGCCATTCTTCGCTCCATCGTGTCAGACGGAGCGCAGAGGTGCGTCATGAAGCGCTTGAATGTTCCCATCGGTCTTCTGCTCGCCGCCGCAGTGGCGGTGCCGATGATCTACGAGTCCAATCCTGAGGCTCTTCTACGGTTGATTTCGAGCGAACGGGAAACGCCGCTTGTGGCAAGTGCCATCCCCGACGACGGCCAACCAGCGGACACGCTGCAAGGCCGCCGCGTGAGGATCCCAGCCAACCGCGCCGGCCACTACGTCGCGAGCTTCAAGCTGAATGGCCGCTCGGTGGACGCGATGATCGACACCGGCGCCAGCCTCGTCGCCATCAACGAAACCACCGCGCGCCGCATCGGTGTTTCCCTGAAGCCGGCGGATTTTGCCCATCAGGTACAAACCGCCAACGGCGCAACCGCTGCCGCCATAACGACTGTGCGCGAGCTTCAGATCGGCCGCATCACTGCCCGCGACGTGCCGGCGATGGTGCTGAAAGACAAGGCGCTGTCCTCCACCTTGATCGGCGCCAGCTTCCTCCAGCGCATCGCCCGCTGGCACGTGGATGGCGACGGCATGGTGCTGGAGCAGTAGCAAGTCACCACAACCTGAGCGCGAAAATCTGCTTTCGCACGTGCAGACGCTCAGCTAAGAAGAAGGCAGGGCAGAAGCAGACGCGCCAGCCAGCGGCGTACCGGGGAGGATGAGCCACTCCGGCCGAGGCAACGGCTTTGTCCTGAACTGGAGGTGAGCGATGGTTCTTCCCATCATCACCCTGGAAGTACGAAAGACCCGGAGCGGCTGGTCAGTGCGCCTCCGGGTCCAATTCGTAACATTCTAGGAAGCGGTGTCGGGAGTTAGCGCTCCCGGCACCACTCCAGAAATATAGCACCGCCGATCTTCCGAGACCAGCCCCAGCGTCAAGTCCCAACCCGGCGCAGGATGACCTTGCCCGGCTTCGGCCGCGTTGGCCCGATAGCATACGCTACTCGAAGGGACGCCGCACCCGTCTCAGCCGTATCCTCATCCCGCGCATGCACGAAGCCGAGCGGATCGCCAGGGCGCATCTCCATGCCGACAGGCGCAAGTTCGGTGAAGCCGACGGAGGGATCGACGGCGTCGTTTGGCCCCTTGCGGCCGCCACCGAGTTCGATCACCGCCAGTCCGATATCGCGCGTGGCGATGCTGCTTACGAAGCCGGCTTCCTGCGCTTCCACGGGCCGGATAACCGGCGCTTTCGGCAGATACTGGTCAGCGCGGCTAAGGAAATCCCTCGGCCCGCCGAGTGCCGCAACCATGCGGCCGAAACGTTCCGCGGCGGCACCGCTTGTCAGCGCCTGGGTGGCTTGTGTCAGGCCGGAGCTTTGTGTCGGCGCGAGCTTGGCGAGCACCAGCATTTCTGCGGCGAGCGC
>DCDI01000092.1:0-9603 GCA_002316345.1 Phyllobacteriaceae bacterium UBA1059
CGATTGCGACACGCTGGCGCTGACCGCCGGACAGCTGGCCGGGGCGACGGTCGAGATAGTTTGTGAGGTTCAGAACCTTGGCGGCATCCTTGACCTTGCGGTCGATCAGCGTCTTGTCCTCGCCGGCCATCTTCAGCGGGAAAGCGATGTTCTTGTAGACCGACATATGCGGATAAAGCGCATAGGACTGGAACACCATGGCCAGACCCCGCTTGGCCGGTGCTTCCTGCGTGACATCGCGGCCATCGATGCGGATCGTGCCGCCGCTCACATCTTCCAGGCCTGCGATCAGGCGCAGCAGGGTGGACTTGCCGCACCCCGAGGGGCCCAGGACGGAGACGATCTCGCCCGGACGCACCGTGAAGGTCACGTCCCNNGCAGCAGGGTGGACTTGCCGCAACCAGAAGGACCGACGAAAACGACGAACTCGCCATCCTCGATATCGAGATTGAGGTCCGGAATGATGCTCGTGACCCCGAAGGATTTCGAGACGTGTTCGAGGTTGATCTTGCCCATATGTCTCCCCTTCAAGCCCTGCGCCACTCACGCGGCACGACGGCCCTTGTCTTTGTTTACTTCACCGCACCAAAGGTCAAACCGCGAACAAGCTGGCGCTGGGAGAACCAGCCCATGATCAGGATCGGCGCAATGGCCATGGTGGATGCGGCCGACAGCTTCGCCCAGAACAAACCCTGCGGGCTGGAGAAGGACGCAATGAAGGCCGTCAGCGGCGCGGCGTTGGTTGTGGTCAAACGGATCGTCCAGAACGCTTCGTTCCAGGCGAGGATGATGTTGAGAAGCAGCGTCGAGGCAATGCCGGGCACCGCCATCGGCGTCAGCACATAGATGATCTCGTTCCACAACGAGGCGCCGTCCATGCGAGACGCTTCCAGGATCTCGCCCGGGATCTCGCGGAAATATGTGTAGAGCATCCACACCACGATCGGCAGGTTGATCAGCGTCAGCATGACGGTCAGGCCGATGCGGCTGTCCAGCAGGCCCCAATCGCGGAACAGCAGATAGATCGGCACTAGCACAGCGACGGCCGGCATCATCTTGGTGGACAGCATCCACATCAGGATGTCCTTGGTGCGGCGCGTTGGCGAGAACGCCATCGACCACGCGGCGGGAATCGCGACGATCAACGCCAGCACCGTCGAACCCAGCGAGATAATTACGGAGTTCATGAAGGGCCGGAAATAATCGCGCTGCGTTTCCACGTCGATATAGTTCTGGAACGTGCCGGACGGGATCAGGCTGATGCCGGCAATGGCTTCCGGCTCCGTCTTGAAGCTGGTGATGATCGTGTAAAGGATCGGAAAGAAGATCACGAGGGNNGCAATCACCCAGGCGACGACGGTCCAGGCGATCTTCTGTCCGGTTGAGGCAGTGCGAGCCATGATCGTTTCCTCAGCGGTCCAGGTTCTTGCCGACCGCACGCATCACGAACAGCGCAACGATATTGGCAAGCACGATTGCAATCACACCGCCGGCCGAAGCTCCGCCGACATCATAGCCGAGCAGCGCGGTGCGGTAGATCAGGAAGGGCAGGTTGGTGGAAGCATAGCCGGGGCCGCCATTGGTGGTGACCAGGATCTCGGCATAAACGCTGAGCAGGAAGATGGTCTGGATCAGGATCACGACAGTGATCGCGCGCGCCATATGCGGCAGCGTCAAATGCCAGAAGCGCGCCACGAGGCCGGCCCCATCCATCTCGGCGGCTTCCTTCTGCTCGCCATCGAGCGACTGCAGCGAAGTCAGCAGGATCAGCGTCGCGAAAGGCAACCACTGCCAGGCCACGATGATGATGATCGAAAGGAGCGGAAATTGCGCGAACCAATCGATCGGGGTCGCGCCGAACACCTTGAACAGATCNNACCTTGATGAAGTCGCCCACCTGCAGCGGGCGGTCGGCGATCACGGTGACGCTGCCGACCAGGTTTTCCACCGTCTTCTGGGCGCCCAGCGCCAGCGCGATACCGCCGACGATCGTGATGAAAAGGACGCCGCCAACGATGAGCAGCGTGTTCCAGATCGACTGGAAGAAGGCGGGGTCGGTGTAGAAGAACTGGTAGTTGAACAGACCAGCCCAGGACACATTGGCGGGGTTGAGGAGATTGTAGTTCTGGAACGAGAACCACAGCGTCATCGCCAGCGGCACGATCATCCAGACAAGCAGCAAGAGCACCGAAGGCATCATCATGATGCGGGCGAGCGTCCGGGTCTGTCTCGTAGCCATTGCGTCTCCCCAGTCTGTGCTTCGCAAACGGCACAGTACATCTATCAGATAGAAGAAAATCGCCCGACACAAGCCGGGCGATGAAGGTTGCCGAAACCAACGGATTTCGGCAACACAAGTATTGGGCAGGCGCTTACTTGATGTAACCGCCGCGGGTCATTTCGCGGGTGCTGACCTGCTGAGCCTGTGCAAGCGCGTCATCGACGCTGGACTGACCGGCAAGCGCTGCCGAGAACAGCTGGCCAACGGTGGTGCCGAGGCTCTGGAACTCGGGGATCGAAACCCACTGACCACCGATATACGGCACCGGCTTCACAGAAGGCTTGGTAATGTCGGCAGCCTGGATGGCCTTGAAGGTCGGCTCGGAGAACGGCGTCTTCTTGTATTCCGCATTCTCGTAGAGCGAGGTGCGGGTGCCTGGAGGCACGTTGGCCCAGCCTTCCTTGGAAGCGACGAGTTCGGTGTAGCCCTTGCTGGTTGCCCAGCCGATGAACTTCTGCGCAGCCTCAGCCTTGGTCGAACCGGCCGGAATTGCGAGGTTCCACGACCACAGCCAGTTGCCGTGATTGTTCACGCCTTCCTTTGACGGGAAGATTGCGTAACCGACCTTGTCGGCGACCGTCGAGTTCTTCGGATCGGCCACGAAGGAAGCGGCAACCGTCGCGTCCATCCACATACCGCACTGGCCCTGCTGGAACAGCGTCAGGTTCTCGTTGAAGCCGTTGGAAGACGCACCGGACGGACCGGCATCCTTCATCAGGTCGACGTAGAACTGCAGCGCTGCCTTCCACTCCGGCTGATCGAACTGGGGCTTCCAGTTCTCGTCGAACCAGCGGCCGCCAAACGAGTTATTGAGCGCGCTGAGGAAGGCCATGTTCTCGCCCCAGCCGGCCTTGCCGCGAAGGCAGATGCCGCTGAGATTGGCGTTGCGGTCGGTAATCTTACGCGCAGCGTCGGCGATGAACTCCCAGGTCGGGTTTTCCGGCATGGTGAGACCGGCCTTCTCGAACAGGTCGGTGCGATACATCAGCATCGCGGATTCGCCGTAGAACGGCGCAGCATAAAGCTTGCCTTCCATCTGGAGGCCGCTGCGGATCGACGGGAGCAGATCGTCGGCATCGTAGTCGGCGCCGAGATTGTCGAGCGGCAGGAGCCAGCCCTGCTTGGCCCAGATCGGCACTTCATAGTTGCCGATGGTCATGACGTCGTACTGACCGCCCTTGGTGGCGACATCGGTGGTCACGCGCTCGCGCAGAACGTTTTCTTCCAGCGTCACCCAGTTGAGCTGGATGTCCGGGTTCTTCGTGGTGAAGTCTTCCGTCAGCGACTGCATGCGGATCATGTCGCCGTTGTTCACGGTCGCAATGGTCAGCGTGGTCGATTGTGCCTGCGCAGTGCCGGCGATTGCCAGCAGCGAACATGCGCCGAGCATCAGTGTTTTCAGCGTCATCCTGTACCTCCCGTTTGGGGCTTTTCAGCAAATGCCTTCGCCTTGGGCGAATGTCCGAAGCTTGGCGTCTAAGTCAATAAAAATCTGTTGCTGCAATGCAGCGAAAGCGCGGGTTTCCGCGCTTTTCCAGAAGCATCCACTAGGTAGGTCCAGCTTTGAACTGATCCAGTAGCCATTCGCGGAATGCTTTAATTTTAGCAACATTCCTGCGGCTTTCGGCATGAACCAGCCAATAATTCTGGCCATCGCTGCCCAAATGCTCGAAAGGCTGCACCAAAGCGCCGCTGCGTAAAGCTTCTCCAAAGAAGGCTGGCGTCAGCATGGCAACAGCATTGCCGGCAAGCGCAGCACTCGCGGCGATGGCCTGTGATTCCAGATCGTTGCGCGGCCGTGTGGCCAGACTGTCGGCCGGCAGGCCGACGCTCTCCAGCCAGCTCGCCCACCAGGGATCGAAGGCGTCGATGATCGGCAGGCGAAGCAGGTCGGCGGGTTCGTTCAGCGGCCCTGCGCGCTTGAGAAGGAGCGGGCTCAGCATCGGCGTGAAGGTGATCGGCATGAGCTTGTGGGCTGCCAGACCGGGCCATTTGCCGAAGCCGCCGCGAATGCCGACATCGACCTGCTCGCGGATGAAATCGCGGTTGCGCGATTCGGTATCGAGGCGCACCGCAATATGCGGATGCTCGAGTTGAAAGAGCCCAAGCCGCGGCGCCAACCAGTTCGACGCAAAGGTCGCGACACTCGACAACGCCAGCACGGACCGGCTTTCGCCGCGTGCATCCTTATAGGCCTCGCGTAGACGCTCGAACGCATCGCTGACCGACGGGCTGAAGCGGGCGCCGACCTCCGTCAGTTCCACCTGGCGCGGTCGGCGCAGAAAGAGGGGTGCGCCGACGCGGTCTTCCAGCACCTTGATCTGGTAACTGACGGCCGCCTGCGTCATGCCGAGCCCTTCCGCCGCCTTCGTGAAGGACAGCAATCGCGCAGCCGCCTCAAACACGCGAAGCGCCGCGAGCGGAGGCAGGTCCGACGCGTCAGGCATAAACGCTCCTTATGCATCCTGATCGAGGTTCGATTGGATCAATAAGCGCTGAACGATCACCCTTCTGCAAGATGCAGATTGGGAGAAAGATCATGAGAAGCGACAGTGTCGTCCTTGAAAGAGCCAGAATTTCGATGCTGGCGCAGGCATATCTCGTTCTGACGGCAATGATGAAGCGTAGCAGAACCGCTTCCAGACCACCCCATCTCCGCCGCGAAGACCTCACGCCTCATATGGCGCGCGATCTCGGTCTCACTGATGGTATGGAAAAGTCCAGCCTATCGCCGGGCATCATCGAGCAGGCGCCGCGCCTTTGAAGCGCCTGCCATTCGCTAGCCGTCACTCCGGACGGCGGAACGCCTTGAAGCGGTTGTCGCGAACGTGAAACAGCTGACCGGTTTCGGTCCGGTCCTGGCCGGTAATAGCCACGATGCGCGCCGCGACTTCGCTGGCGGTCGGCAGGGTGGACGGGTCTTCGCCAGGAACGGCCTGAGCGCGCATGGCAGTACGCGTCGCGCCGGGATCAACGGCGTTGACGCGCAGAGCCATGTTCTTGGTTTCGTCAGCCCAGCTGCGCGCCAGCGCTTCGACCGCAGCCTTCGACGCCGCGTAAGGACCCCAGAAGGCACGGGGGTTGGCAGCTGCCCCTGATGACAGCAGCAGCGCGCGGCCAGCTTCCGACTGGCGCAGCAGCGGATCCACCGAGCGGATCAATCGCCAGGTCGCGTTGACGTTGAGCGTCATGACCTGCTCGAACACTTTCGCTTCGACATGGCCGAGCGGTGCAATGACGCCGAGAACGCCGGCATTGGCGATCAGGATGTCCAGCTTCTTCCAACGCTCGAAGATCGCGCCACCAAGACGGTCGATGCCAGCCATGTCGCCAAGATCGAGCGGCACAAGCGTCGCTTCACCTTTGCCGGTCTGAGCGCGTTCTTGCTTAATGTCGTCGTCCAGCTCTTCGAGGCCGCCGACAGTGCGTGCCACCGCAATCACATGCGCGCCAGCTGCCGCCAATTGCTTGGCGAGATGATAGCCGATGCCGCGCGAAGCGCCGGTTACCAGCGCGACCTGTCCGGTCAGATCAGGGGCAGTGCTCATGGGCCTGTATCCAGCTTCCGATTGTTGAAAACTGAAGCGCTGATAGCGGGATTTCGGCGCTCACGGAACCCCGCCCGCTCAGCCACCTTGTCGCGTGCAGCCAGGTCGCCTAGGTAAGAGCGGCCGGGACGACCCTGCTTATCACAGACATGGATGGGGACGACCTCATCGCCTCTCATAGGAGATCGGGCGATGGCCTGGATCATTCTCATCATTGCCGGCCTGTTTGAAGTCGGCTGGGCCGTTGGCCTCAAATTCACCGAAGGTTTTACCCGCATGGTGCCGACCGGTCTGACGGTCGTTTCCATGATCATCAGCCTTGGCTTGCTGGGCATCGCCTTGCGTACCCTGCCGCTCGGCACGGCCTACGCAATCTGGACCGGCGTGGGCACTGTCGGCACCGCCATCCTCGGCATGGCACTGTTCGGCGAGCCGGCGCAAGCGATGCGGCTCGTTTGCATCGGCCTGATCGTTGCGGGCATTGTCGGGCTAAAGCTCGTTACGCATTGAGCAAAGAAAAAGGCCGGTTTGTTCGAACCGGCCTTCGTGACTTTGCGTCTTTCGCGAGTGAATTATCCGTTGCTGGCCAACAGCGAAAGCTTGTTGCCCATCGTCTCGCCATCCTTGTCGAGGAGGCGGGTCGGATAGTCGCCGGTGAAATAGTGATCGGTGAACTGCGGCCGCGCATTGTTGCGCGGCATGCCGCCGACTGCACGATAAAGCCCATCGATCGACAGAAACTCAAGCGAGTCGGCGCCGATATAGCGGCACATCGCTTCCAGGCTGTCATACTGGTTGGCCAGCAGCTTCTCGCGGTCCGGCGTGTCGATCCCGTAATAATCCGGATAATAGATCATCGGGCTGGCAACGCGCAGATGCACTTCGCGCGCGCCGGCATCGCGGATCATCTGCACGATCTTCAGCGAGGTGGTGCCGCGCACGATTGAATCATCGACCAGCACGACGCGCTTGCCCTCGATCATAGCGCGATTAGCCGAATGCTTCAGCTTCACGCCGAAAGCGCGGATCTGCTGCGTCGGCTCGATGAAGGTACGGCCGACATAGTGATTGCGGATGATGCCGTATTCAAACGGAATACCGCTTTCCTGAGCATAGCCGAGCGCTGCCGGCGTGCCGCCATCGGGCACCGGCACGACGACATCGGCCTCAACCGGCGCTTCCCGCGCGAGGTTTATGCCCATGTTCTTGCGCGCAACATAAACGCTGCGTCCGCCCACGACCGAATCCGGCCGGGCAAAATACACATACTCAAACAGGCAGAGACGCTCCGGCTGCCCATTGCCAGCCTTACGCGCATCGATCGAGATCGAGCCGTCCGGCTGGATCTCGCAGATGATGACTTCGCCATTCTCGACATCCCGGACGAACTTCGCGCCGATGATGTCGAGCGCGCAGGTTTCGGAAGCAAAGATCGGCTTGCCGTCGAGTTCGCCCATGACCAGCGGACGAATGCCGGTGGGGTCGCGGGCGGCAATCAGTTTTGTGCGGGTGATCGCCACCATCGAATACCCGCCTTCCATCTGGCGGATCGCATCGATGAAGCGGTCGGCCGTGGAAGAATAGCGCGAGCGGGCGATGAGATGGAGCACCACTTCAGTGTCCGACGTGGACTGGCAGATCGCACCGCCGGCGATCAGCTGGCGCCGCAGCGTCAGACCGTTGGTAAAGTTGCCATTATGCGCAATCGCAATGCCGCCGACTTCCAACTCGGCAAACAGCGGCTGCACGTTGCGCAGCGCCACTTCGCCGGTGGTGGAATAGCGCACATGGCCCATTGCGATCGTGCCGGGCAGCTTCGCCAGCGTCACGGGATCGGTGTAATGGTCGCCGACCAGGCCCATGCGGCGCTCGGAATGGAAGCGCAGACCGTCGAAGGACACGATGCCGGCCGCTTCCTGGCCGCGATGCTGCAGGGCGTGCAAACCAAGTGCTGTCAGCGTGGCCGCGTCGGGGTGACCGAGGATACCGAAGACGCCGCATTCCTCATGCAACTCGTCGCCGAAAACATCATCGACCTCGGAACGGTGATCGTCCGAGGAAAGGTCCGCACCATGCATCATGAAGGCCCTTCAGCTCGCGCTCGCTGGCTTAAAGCGCGCATATAATGAAAGTCTGCGCGCTTCGCCACTCAGTTGTTCGTGACGCCGTTATTTTGAGCCGGTTCACCTTCCGGCGTAGAGTCAGAGCCAGGTGCTGCATCAAGGCCCGGCGCCGTGTCGTTCGCCGAAGGCTCCGTAGGCGTCTCGGGTGCCGGTGTCGCTTCTTCTTCCTGGCCCCTGATCCGATCGAAGATCGAATTGTCTGGATCGGACGGCAGCAGCGCTTCGATCCGCGCACCGATATTTTCCAGCATCGGACGCGACTTCGCGAACGTCACCCAGGCCGGCGGATTGGCACCAACGAGCCAGTTGAAGAACAGCAGGGCGACTGCGACGACAAGTATGCCGCGCGCCGCGCCGTACAGGAAGCCGAGCGTGCGATCGAGCGCGCCAACGCGACTGTCGATGATGAAGTCGGCGATCTTCATCGTGATGACCGTCACCAGGATCAGGGCGATCACGAAGATCACGGCCGCCGAAGCGGCCAGCGCAAGTTTCTCATTGTCGATGTAAGGCGTGAGATAGGGCAGGGCGACGGGGTAGAAGAAGTAGGCCGCCGCCGCCGCCGCGATCCAGGATGCGATCGACAGGATTTCGCGCGAGAAGCCACGTACCATGGCGAGCAAGGCGGATACGAGGGTGAACCCGATGAGGATTCCGTCGAGCAATGTGATCGGCATGGTTCCCCTTAAGTCGCCGTCGAAACAGTATTCGCCCAACGCGGGCTGTTAGTCGCCGTCAGTGCTTCCGCGCTTCGTTGCCGCGATGCGTGCGACGAGATCGGCCAGAACGGAAGGCTGAAAAGATCGGGCGGAAAACGCGCCAACGGCATCGTCACCCACGACCGGCATCGCTGCTTGTCGAAAACCGAGCTTTTCTGCTTCTTTCATCCGCTGCGACGCATGCGCCACGGGCCTGACTGCACCCGAAAGGCTGATTTCGCCGAAATAAACGCAATCGGCAGGCAGAGCAAGGCCGGTCAGGGATGAGACGAGGGCGGCAGCGACGGCCAAATCGGCCGCGGGCTCGGTGATGCGGTAGCCGCCGGCGACGTTGAGATACACGTCATGCTGCGCAAAGCGCACGCCGCAATGGGTTTCGAGCACCGCCAGAACCATGGATAGCCGCGATGAGTCCCAGCCGACAACGGCGCGGCGCGGCGTGCCGAGCGGCGAGGGTGCCACCAGTGCCTGGATCTCCACCAGCACCGGCCGCGTGCCTTCCATACCGGCGAACACGGCCGCACCGGGCGACTTGATGCTGCGCTCGCCCAGGAAAAGCTCGGAAGGATTGGCGACCTCGCGCAAACCCTTGTCCGACATTTCGAACACGCCGATCTCGTCGGTGGGCCCAAAACGGTTCTTCACCGTGCGCAGAATGCGGTAGTGGTGGCCGCCTTCGCCTTCGAAATACAGCACGCCATCCACCATGTGCTCGACCACGCGGGGGCCGGCGATTTGCCCTTCCTTGGTGACGTGGCCGACAAGCACGATCGCGGCACCGGTGGATTTCGCGTAGCGGATCATCGCCTGCGCAGAGGAGCGCACCTGCGTGACCGTGCCCGGCGCAGAGTCGGCCGTGTCGGTCCACAGCGTCTGGATCGAATCGAGGATCACGAGGTCGGGCCGCTTGCCATCCGCGATCGTCGCCAGGA
>DCDI01000092.1:9713-11480 GCA_002316345.1 Phyllobacteriaceae bacterium UBA1059
TGGAGGCCAATGCGGCTGCGGCCTGGGTCAGCAGGGTCGACTTGCCGATACCGGGATCGCCGCCGACAAGGAGCGCAGAGCCACGCACGAAGCCGCCGCCGGTCGCACGATCCAGCTCGCCGATGCCGGAAATGATGCGCGGCGCATCCTCGATCTCGCCGTCGAGGGAGGTCAGCGTGACGGCGCGACCCTTGCGCGCCGAGCGCATGGAAGACGGGCCGCTGCCGATGCCGCCGGCAGTGCCTTCTTCGACCAGCGTGTTCCATTCACCGCAGCCGTCGCACTTGCCGGCCCAGCGGGAATGAACCGTGCCGCAGTTCTGGCAAACGAATTGCGAGCGCGCTTTTGCCATCACGCGGCTCCAATGATGCGGCGATGGTAGCGCGAGCCTAGGGAGGTCAGGATCTCGTAGGGGATTGTGCCGGCCGCCTTGGCAACGCGCTCGATTGGAATGTTTTCTCCGATCAGTTCGATCTGATCGCCGACCTGCACGCGGTCGCCACCAACATCCGTCACATCGAAGATCGTGAGATCCATCGTGACACGGCCGACCACCGGCACATGCCGCCCATGCAGAAAGCCGCCGCCGCCAGCCGCTTCCACACCGCGCAAGGGTATGCCGGCACCGGAGCCCGCCCGCAGATAGCCGTCTGCATAGCCAACCGACGTGACGGCCAAAATGCTGTCGCGAACGAGCACGGCCGATCCGTAGCTCACGCCTTCACCCGCGGATGCCGCCCGTACCTGCACGACGCGCGCCTTCAAAGTCACCACCGGCTTCTGCGAAGCGACGTCCGGCAGACCAATGTAAAGCGCGATGCCTGGACGCGTCAGAGATTGATGGAAGTCGTCGCCCAAAAAGATGCCGGCCGAGCTGGCCAGACTTGATTCAACATGAGGAAAAGCGTCGCGAACCCGTTGAAAGGACTCGAGCTGGCGCTGGTTCAGCGGATGCTCCGGCTCGTCCGCACAAGCCAGATGGCTCATCACGAGCACGATGTTCAACGCGCCGCGACGGCTTTCGTCTTCAGCCAACGCGAGCGCTTCTGGAACGGTCAGACCCAACCGTGTCATGCCCGTATCGACGTGCAGCGCACAGGGACGCAGTTCGCCGACCGTCGCGCAAAAGGCCGACCAGATAGCAACGTCCTCAAGCGAGTTGAGGACGGGGGTCAGATCCGATGCAGCGTAAAGCCGAGCGACGTCTTTGCTGACGAGCCCAGCCAGAACAAAAATCCGGGCGTCATCAGCGTATTGCCGTACGATCAAGCCTTCTTCCGGCATCGCCACGAAGAAGTCGCGGCAGCCTTCCGACAACAAGGCCTGAACCACCACGTCGCTGCCGAGACCATAGGCATTGGCCTTCACGACACCCGCAGTCCTGGCGGGGTGGGATGCCTGCGCCAAGGCGCGGTAATTGGCCTTGAGGGCGTCGAGATCGATGATCAGCTCGCCGCCCGCGATCCGGGGATCGACGCCGTTGCCCAAGTCCCGCTTTGTGCTTGTCACTATTCGTACCGCTCCGGCAGATGGCTTTCCTCGGCCAGATCAGAGAACCGCGTGAACTCGCCCTGGAACGCGACCTGGACCGTGCCCGTGGGACCATGGCGCTGCTTGCCGATGATGATTTCGGCCTTGCCGCGGGCGTCATTCATCTCGCCTTCCCACTTGATGTAGTCGTCGGTGCCGGGTTTGGGCTCCTTGTTCTTGAGGTAATATTCCTCGCGATAAACGAAGATCACCACGTCGGCGTCCTGCTCGATCGAA
>DCDI01000092.1:11488-17913 GCA_002316345.1 Phyllobacteriaceae bacterium UBA1059
AGCTGGATGTAGTCGATTACCATCATGTCCAGCCCGCGCTGGCGCTTCAAGCGCCGGGCACGCGCGGCCAGCTGAGCGATCGAGATACCGCCGGTCGAGTCGATATAAAGCGGCAGCTTCTGGTTCATCTGCGAATAAGCGACGAGCTTGTCGAAGTCCGATTCCGTGAGATCGCCACGGCGGATCTTCGAAGACGGGACTTCCGTCTGCTCGGAGATGATACGCGTCGCCAGCTGCTCAGCGGACATTTCCAGCGAGAAGAAGGCGACCACGCCGCCGTTCTTGGCTTCGAGCGTGCCATCGGCCTGCTGCGCGGCCTCATAAACGGAAGCGATGTTGAAGGCGATGTTGGTGGCCAGCGAGGTCTTGCCCATGCCCGGACGTCCGGCAACCACGATCAAGTCGGAGCGCTGCAAGCCACCCATGCGGTTGTCGAGATCGCGAATGCCGCAGGCGATGCCGGACAAACCGCCATCGCGCTGATAAGCGGCGCTGGCCATGTCCACGGCCGTCTTCATCGCATCGGAGAAGGACTCGAAGCCGCCGTCATAACGGCCGGTTTCCGCCAGCTCGAACAAACGCCGCTCGGCGTCCTCGATCTGCTCCTGCGGCGCCATGTCGACCGGCGCGTCANNCTTCGCCGATGGTGATCAGCGCGCGGCGGGTGGCGAGATCGTAGATCGCGCGGCCGTAATCGGCGGCATTGATGACGGTCACCGCTTCAGCCGCAAGCTTGGCGAGGTAAAGTGACACGGTCATGTCGCCGACCTTGGCGTCACCCGGCAAGAAGGTCTTAATAGTGACCGGCGTCGCCATCTTGCCCATGCGGATCATTTCCGCACAGATTTCCCAGATCTTGCGATGCAGAGGCTCGCCAAAATGCGCGGCCTTGAGGAAATCGGAAACCCGGTAAAAGGCATCGTTGTTGATCAGGATCGCGCCAAGCAGCGCCTGCTCGGCTTCGATATTGTGCGGTGCTTCGCGATAAAGCGGCGCCGCGTCATTGACCGGTACTTTCCTAAGCGCTTCCGCCATTTGCCTCGTGCCCCTGCTTATGTCGGTCTAGGTATCAGAACGCGTCAGCCAGATACGCATGACCTTGCGCTTCCACCCATGATCCACAGCATGTGAACAGCCGGTCAGAAAGACATTGACCGTTTCCTGCCGTCAGCCATAACTGAGTCGAGAACAAGAACAAAACAGGAATTGGTTTGGCGTGGTGTGGAACCGCGCGTTTCGTATTCGAAGGCAGAAGCAGCAGCGCCAGCCAGCCGGCGCACCGGGGAAGATGGGCTTCCTCGGCTGCGGCAACAGCCTTGCCTTCGAATGGAGGTGACGATGATGTGGCTTATACCACTAAACGTCAGCTTTGAGATGAAGAGGACCCGGAGCGGCTGGCATGTCGTACTCCGGGTCCGTATACTTCTCTAAGCACAACGGGAGGTAGGCAGCAACCTGCCTCCCACCTCCAGACTATAGTGGCGATCTCTGAAAACGTCAAAGTGCAGCTAAGCTGCCGCGTCTACTCCTGATCGGCCCGCTTGCGCATCCGCTGCCTTCGCGGGCTGATGCTTTCCGGCAGGAGCGGCAAGGGCGCCGCATGGTCGCGTTCATAGATGTAGTCGCGCGTTATGGGCAGCACGTCGTTGCGCTTGGTAATCTGGATCTGGAACACCATCATGTCCTGCCAACGGAAGGCGGCCTCCGAGCCTGACAGGTAGAACTCCCACATGCGGCAGAAGCGTTCGTCATAGATCGCCTTTGCCCGTTCGCGGTTGAGGAGGAAGCGCTCGCGCCAGACCTTCAGCGTGTCGGCGTAATGATGGCGCAGGATCTCGATGTCGGTCACCATCAGGCCGGCCCGCTCGATATGCGGCAGCACTTCCGACAGCGAGGGAACGTAGCCGCCGGGGAAGATGTATTTGCGGATGAAGGCGTTGGTGGCGAGCGGCGGCGCGTTGCGGCCGATCGAATGCAGCACCATCACGCCATCGGGCTTCAGCAGCGTGGCAGCGGTATCGAAGAAGGTCTTGAAATGATTCACGCCAACATGCTCGAACATGCCGACCGAGACGATCCGGTCGAAACGCTCCGACAGGCTGCGATAATCGCGCAGCTCGAAATGCACGTGGTTCTCCAGGCCTTCGCTCTGCACGCGCTCGGTTGAAACAGCATGCTGTTCGGTCGACAGCGTGACGCCTAGCACATCCACGCCGAAGTCGCGCGCAAGATAAAGCCCCATCCCGCCCCAGCCCGACCCGATGTCGAGCACGGTCTGCCCCGGCTTCAGGTCGAGCTTGGCTGCGATATGCCGCTTCTTCGCCGCCTGCGCTTCTTCCAGCGTCATGTCAGGACGCTCGAAATAGGCGCAGGAATACTGCATGTCCTCGTCGAGGAAGAGTTTGTAGAGCTCGCCCGACAGGTCGTAATGGCGATGGACGTTTTCGCGCGAGCGCTTCTCGGTATTCAGTTGCTGGAAGCGCTTGAACAGGTTGCGGAACGCATCGAGCGACCGGCCGGACTGCGAGTTGCTCCAGGCGGAATTGTTGTAAACCAGCTTGAGCAGCGCCAGCATGTCGCCGCGCAAAAAGTCCACTTCCTCGTTCATGAAGGCTTCGCCAACATGCAGGGTGGGATCAAGCGCGATGGCACGCTCGGCCTGCTTGGTCTTGATCCAGACATGAACCGGATCGCCGGTTCTGTCGCCGAAGTGGTGAATGATGCCGGAAGGGTCGGTGATGGCGAGATCACCGATTTTGACCACGCGTTCGATAACACTGCGCAGAAGTCTGTTCATTCCTGAAACCCAAGTGCCGTTGCCGGGTGCTCGAACTCGAAGAATAGCCAGAATGATCCCTGTGACATTGCGCCACAAGACATAAAAAAAGCCCGGGACAACGATCCCGGGCTTTGGTCCAAACAATAAGAAGGCTTAAGCTTCTTCGCCGTTGTCTTCGTCTTCTCCGTCCTCGTTCGGATCGAAGAAGTTGTCGGGACGGGCGTTCTCGTTGATGTCGTCGCCATAGATCGCTTCAGCGGTCGTCAGCGTTTCGCCGCGTGCCTGGCGTTCGGCTTCTTCGCTCGAACGGGCGATGTTCAGCGTAACCGTGACTTCGACTTCCGGATGCAGCGCGATGGCGACATTCGACAGCCCGATCATCTTGATCGGGTGGTTGAGTTCGACCTGGTTGCGCGAAACCGAGAAGCCTTCGGCAGTCAGGATGTCGCCGATGTCGCGGGTCGAAACCGAACCGTAGAGCTGACCGGTTTCGCCGGCCGAGCGCACGACGATGAACGTCTTGCCGTCAAGCTGGTCAGCGATCTGCTGGGCTTCGGACTTGCGCTCGAGGTTGCGGGCTTCGAGCTGCGCGCGCTGGCCTTCGAACTTCTTCTTGTTGGCTTCGTTGGCGCGCAGCGCTTTGCCCGTAGGCAGCAGGAAGTTACGGCCGAAACCGTCCTTGACCTTGACGGTGTCGCCCATCTGGCCGAGGCGCGCGATGCGCTCGAGAAGAATAACTTGCATGGATCTGGTCCTTCGATGTCGCCGAAACGGCGAAGATGGCGTTGAGCCGCGAAAGAAGGACAGGATGGTTTGAACCACCGGTGACGCTGTCCTGCCTTGCGGCAGTTAGGGCCTTAGGCCCAACTCGGATTTTGCTTACTCTCCATCCGCCGATCGGAAGGAGAAACGGGCGGCACGAAATCCGCCCGAAAACACTTACTTCACGACGTAGGGCAGAAGGCCCAGGAAGCGGGCGCGCTTGATCGCCTTGGCGAGTTCGCGCTGCTTCTTCTGGCTGACGGCCGTGATGCGCGACGGCACGATCTTGCCGCGCTCGGAAATGTAACGCTGCAGCAGGCGCACGTCCTTGTAGTCGATGCGCGGTGCGTTGGCGCCAGAGAACGGGCAGGTCTTGCGACGGCGATGGAACGGCCGGCGCGTCGGGATCTGATTGATGTCGACCATTATTCAGCGCCCTCTGCCTGAGCTTCACGAGGACGACGCGGAGCGCCGTCACGGTCGCCGCCGAAGCTGCGTGGACCACGATCACCGCCGCGATCACCACGATCGCGATCGCCGAAGCCGCCACGGCCGCCGCGGTCACCACGATCGCCGAAGCGGTCGCCGCGCTCGCGGTCGTCACGCTTCTGCATCATGGCCGATGCGCCTTCTTCGTGCTTCTCGACCTTGATGGTCATGAAGCGAAGGATGTCTTCCGACAGGCCCTGCTGACGCTCGAGCTCGGCAATCGCCGCGGCAGGCGCGGTGATGTCGATCAGCGTGAAATAGGCCTTCCGGTTCTTGTTCATCCGGTAGGTGAGGGACTTCAGTCCCCAGTTCTCAATCCGGCCAAACGAGCCGCCCAAGCCTTCGACGACGCCCTTGTACTGTTCGACAAGTGCATCGACCTGCTGCTGGGACAGGTCCTGACGGGAAAGGAACACATGTTCGTAAAGAGCCATTGTTCGCCTTTCTTCGTTTGATCTCCCGGTCCCAACGGCAAAGCCTCTGCGACATTTCGAGCCACATGAGGTGGCAGGGAAAGGCGCAACGTCGAGACGGTCGAGAGAGGAGACACGGGAGGCAGGAGACCCTTCGGCTCCACGACAGGTCCTGGCTTGCGCCAAAACACGGCCCTCCGTTCAGCCCCCAGCTGAGACCGGCAGAATGGCGCGCTTATACAGGGCGACAGGGTAAAAGCAAGCCGCGAGAGGCAAGAGCACCTGCATCTTTTCGCGTCGTTCGCCTTTTGTGATCCGGGGCCCAAGTCTTGACAGCGCCGTTGCGCTTGCGCCACACGCGCCGCCAACCAGAGGTGACCCAAAGGACAACCCGATGAGCATCGCATTCACATTCCCCGGTCAGGGCAGTCAAGCCGTCGGCATGGGCAAGGATCTCGCCGACGCCTTTCCGGAAGCGCGCGCCGTGTTTCAGGAAGTCGATGACGCGCTCGGCGATAAGCTGTCGCAGCTGATGTGGGATGGTCCTGAGGATCAGCTCACCCTGACCGCTAACGCCCAGCCGGCGCTCATGGCCGTTTCGCTTTCCGCGATTCGCGCTATGGAAGCGCAGGGGTTCGATCTTGCTTCGAAGGTTGCTTATGTCGCCGGCCATTCGCTTGGCGAGTATTCCGCGCTCGCTGCCGCCGGAACGTTCTCGATCGCCGACACAGCGCGCCTGCTTCGCATTCGCGGCAATGCCATGCAGGCAGCCGTACCGGTGGGCGAGGGTGCGATGGCCGCGATTATCGGTCTGGAACAGGATGTGGTTGAAGCGGCTTGCGCCGAAGCCGGCCAGGGTTCGGCCTGCCAGATCGCCAACGACAATGGCGGTGGCCAGCTGGTGATTTCCGGCGCCAAGCCCGCAGTGGAACATGCCGCGCGGATCTGCACGGAAAAGGGCGCAAAGCGCGCTTTGATGCTGCAGGTCTCCGCGCCCTTCCACTCTTCTTTGATGGCCCCCGCTGCCGATGCGATGCGCGAGGCACTGGCCAAAGTGCAGAAGAATGCGCCGAAGGTTCCGGTTGTCGCCAACGTCGTCGTTTCGCCTTTGAGCGACCCCGATGAAATTGCAGCACGTCTCGTGGAGCAGGTCACCGGCCGCGTGCGCTGGCGGGAAACGATCGAGTGGTTTGCCGCCAACGGTGTCACGACGCTTTATGAGATCGGCTCCGGCAAGGTTCTATCGGGCCTGGCTCGCCGCATCGACAAGTCGCTGGCAACGGCCAATGTTGGCACGGCTGCCGAGGTTGAGGCCGCGCTGGCTGCTTTGAAGTAAAGACGCAGTCCTGTTAAGGGCTTATGCGTGCGAAGGAGATGTTCATGTTCGACTTGACCGGCCGCAAGGCTCTGGTGACCGGCGCGACCGGTGGTATCGGCGAAGAAATTGCCCGCGCTCTGCATGCGCAGGGTGCAACCGTCGGCCTTCATGGCACGCGCCAGGAAAAGCTTGAAACCCTCGGCAACGAACTCGGCGAGCGCGTCAAGCTGTTCCCTGCCGATCTGAGCGATCGCGAAGCCGTCAAGGCGCTGGGCCAGAAGGCCGAAGCCGAGCTCGAAGGCGTCGACATCCTCGTCAACAATGCCGGCATCACCAAGGACGGCCTATTCGTGCGCATGTCCGATGCGGACTGGGACAGCGTTCTTGAAGTGAACCTGACCTCTGTGTTTCGCCTCACGCGCGAACTCACCCACCCAATGATGCGCCGCCGCTTCGGCCGCATCATCAACATCACGTCCGTTGTCGGCGTCACCGGTAATCCCGGCCAGGCCAACTACTGCGCGTCCAAGGCCGGCATGATTGGCTTCACCAAGTCGCTGGCGCAGGAAGTCGCGACCCGCAACATCACGGTCAACTGCGTGGCGCCCGGCTTTATCGAATCGGCCATGACCGGCAAGCTCAACGACAAGCAGAAGGACGCGAT
>DCDI01000092.1:17953-21587 GCA_002316345.1 Phyllobacteriaceae bacterium UBA1059
GACGCGATTCTCTCAGCTATTCCGTCCAAGCGCATGGGCACGGGCGCCGAGATTGCGGCAGCGGTCATTTACCTCGCCGCCAACGAAGCCGGCTATGTCACCGGCCAGACTTTGCATGTTAACGGCGGCATGGCTATGATCTGATGCGTGGAACGACAGCTTGATGTTGTCGTTCTCGTAAAATGGTTTGTGGATGGCATCTCTCGTGGTGAAAACACTGCGGAAGCTGTTGCAAACCCGGTGAAGACTATGTTTTTTCAGCTTGATTAGCGGCAAACGTGCCGCTAACCAGAGCACTCAACGAAGGAAACCCAAGGGCCCTGTCATGAGCGATACCGCAGAGCGCGTTAAGAAGATCGTCGTCGAGCATCTCGGTGTCGAAGCCGATAAGGTTACGGAGCAGGCTAGCTTCATCGACGACCTGGGCGCTGACTCGCTCGACACCGTCGAGCTCGTGATGGCGTTCGAAGAAGAATTCGGCGTCGAGATCCCGGACGATGCCGCCGAGACGATCCTCACGGTCGGCGACGCCGTGAAGTTCATCGAAAAGGCTCAGGCCTGATCGTTTTGACGAGCGGCGCGCCTAGCGCCGCTCGGTTCAACTAAGGTCGAAACTCCATCGTTTCGATTTCTCCAGGAGGACGGTCATGAGGCGCGTCGTCGTCACAGGCATGGGCCTCGTGACTCCCTTCGGCTCGGGTGTCGAGCATAGCTGGAAGTCCATTCTCGCGTCCAAGAGCGCGATCAAGACAATTGATCATTTCCAGACCGACGATCTGGCTTGCAAGATCGCCGGCGTTATTCCGCGCGGCGATGGCACAAACGGGACCTTCAATCCCGAAGCCTATCTGGAGCCCAAAGAGCTCCGCAAGATTTCCGATTTCATTCTCTACGGTATCGCGGCTGCTGACGAAGCGCTGAACGATGCGGGCTGGCATCCGCAGAATGAAGAGGATCGTTGCGCGACCGGCGTGATGATCGGTTCGGGCATCGGCGGCCTTGGTGGTATCGCCGAAAACGCCCTGATCCTGCATGAAAAGGGTCCGCGCCGCGTCAGCCCGTTCTTTATTCCAGGAAACATCATCAATCTCGTTTCCGGCCAGGTCTCGATCCGTCACGGATTGAAGGGCCCGAACCACGCGGTCGTTACGGCCTGCTCGACCGGCGCGCATGCCATCGGCGATGCGTCGCGGCTCATCCAGTTCGGCGATGCCGATGTGATGGTGGCGGGCGGCGCCGAATCGCCAGTTATTCGCCTATCGATTGCCGGCTTCTCGGCAACGCGCGCATTGTCCACCGGCTTCAATGACACGCCTGAAAAGGCGTCGCGTCCTTATGACCGCGACCGTGACGGCTTCGTCATGGGCGAGGGCGCCGGCGTGGTGGTTCTGGAAGAGCTGGAACACGCCAAGGCGCGCGGCGCCAAGATCTATGCCGAGATCGTCGGCTATGGCCTGACCGGCGACGCCTACCACATTACCGCTCCGTCCGAGACCGGCGATGGCGCATTCCGCTGCATGAGCGCGGCGCTCAAGCGGGCCAATCTCGCAGCGGCCGACATCGACTACATCAACGCCCATGGCACCTCGACCATGGCCGACACGATCGAGCTCGGTGCCGTCGAGCGTCTGGTGGGCAATGCCGCCTCGAAGATCTCGATGTCGTCCACCAAGTCGGCAATCGGCCACCTTCTAGGCGCGGCTGGCTCGGTCGAGGCGATTTTCTCGATTCTCGCCATGCGCGACAACATCGCTCCGCCCACGCTCAACCTCGACAATCCTTCCGTCGAGACGGCCGTGGATCTCGTGCCGCACAAGCCGCGCGAACGGCAGATCGACGTGGCCTTGTCGAACTCGTTCGGCTTCGGCGGCACCAACGCATCCCTCGTGATGCAGCGTTACGCCTGATACGGGGCATCTGCCCCGTTCCTCACAGGCCGAGAAGCATGAGCTGCGATTTCCGCCATATTCGGCGGTAGATTGGGCCGATTCTGCCAAGGAGCACGTTGCGACACGATGAGCATGGATCCCTACGATCAGCCGCCTGCCGCCGGGTCTCAGCCAAGCCGACCGATCGTGCCGAAATCGGCCAATGAGGCGCTGCGTCCCGAGCGCGGCCTGCCGCCTCCGCGCCGGTCCAAGGGGTCGCGCAGCCAGTTCGTGGTGTTCCTGAACTTCATCGTTGCGTGCCTGGTTCTGGCTGCTGTCGGTGGACTGGTCGTGGCCTGGTTCGGCAAGTCGATGTTCGAGGGCCCGGGTCCAGCCCAGCACACCGAACTCGTGATGATCCGCCCGAATTCCAGCAGCGCGACGATCGCCGATACGCTTGAACGCGCCGGCGTCATCAGCGACGCCCGCGTCTTCCGCATCGGCCTGCGCGTCAACGGCGCGGACAATCAGCTCAAGGCTGGCGAATACGAGGTCAAGGCCGGCGCTTCCATGCGCGACATCATGGAACTGCTGCAGAGCGGCAAGTCCGTCCTGGCGTCGCTCACTATCCCCGAAGGCCTCACCGTGCAGCAGGCATTCGCCCGCATTGCCGAAAATGATGCGTTGAACGGCGACATGCCGACCGACATGCCGCCCGAAGGTGGCCTGCTCGTTGAAACCGAGCGCTTCACCCGCGGCATGCAGCGCAAGGCGCTGGTCGACAAGCTGGTGGATCGCCAGAAGGAACTGGTCGAAACGATCTGGGCGCGCCGCCAGTCCGATCTGCCGATCAAGACGGTTGAAGAGTTCGTCACGCTCGCTTCCATCGTGGAGAAGGAAACGGCGGTTTCTGATGAGCGCCCGCGCATCGCCGGCGTTTTCATCAATCGCTTGCGCAAGAATATGCGCCTGCAATCCGATCCAACCATCGTCTATGGCCTGTTCGGCGGGGCGGGCAAGCCGGCTGATCGCGCGATTTACCGCTCCGACATCGACAAGACCACTCCCTACAACACCTACCGCATCGATGGCCTGCCGCCGACGCCCATCGCCATTCCGGGCCGCGCTTCGCTGGAAGCGGTGGCGAACCCGTCGCGTACCAAGGAACTGTATTTCGTTGCCGATGGCACCGGCGGTCATGTCTTTGCCGAAACGCTGGCCGAGCATAACGAGAACGTCGCGCGCTGGCGCACCATCCGCCGCCAGCAGGCGCAGACCGCCGGCCAGTCCGCTACGGAAGCGGAAGAAACCCTGCCGGTCGAATGACGGCGAACGACCGCTCCGGCAAAGCACCGTCCGGCCTGCAAAGCATGACCGGCTTTGCCCGCGCCTCTGCTACGCATGATGGCACGGCGATCGCTTGGGAGCTGAAATCCGTCAATGGCAAGACGCTGGAAGCACGCCTGCGCCTCGCGCCCGGCTTTGAACGGCTGGAACAACCGGCTCGCCACGCCCTTCAGCGTCGTTTCGCCCGCGGCAACATTCAGGGCCAGTTGACGATCTCGCGCCAGACCCTGCAAGCCCCGCCGGTCGTCAACGAAGCCTTCCTGCGCGACCTTGCCGGCTTGGCCAAGCGCATCGAAGACCAGTTCGGCGCCGCCCCCGCTACGTCGGCCCAGCTGCTCGCGTTGCGCGGCGTGTTGGAAGTGTCGGACGCCGCGGAGAGCGATGACGCGCGCTCGGCACTCGACGCTGCGATCCTCGCC
>DCDI01000064.1:0-1527 GCA_002316345.1 Phyllobacteriaceae bacterium UBA1059
CATGAACAGCAACGTGAACACGATGAACAGGGCGAGCGGCACCACCAGCTGGAGCCGGGTCGTGGCCGACTGCAGTTGCTGGTAAGTGCCGCCCCAGCTCGTCCAGTAGCCCGCCGGCACCTTGACATCCCTGGCGATTGCTGCGGATGCTTCAGGTACGAAGGAGCCGATATCGCGTCCGCGCACGTTCGCGCTCACGACAATGCGCCGCTTGCCGTTTTCCCGGCTGATCTGGTTCGGGCCAGGCGCGAATTCGAGCGAAGCAACCTCGCCCAGGGGGATATAGGTCGTCGCGCCGCCGTCCTTGGCGGGCAGGGAGATCGGCAGCTGCCTGAGCGCGTCGAGATCGGTTCGCAGCGTTTCGGGCAAACGAACGACGATGTCGAAGCGGCGGTCGCCCTCGAACATGGTGCCAGCTTCGCGACCGCCGGTTGCGATGGCCAGGGCTTCCTGCACGTCGCCGATGTTCAGGCCATAGCGCGCAGCCTTCTCGCGGTCGATGTTAACGGTCAGCATAGGCAGGCCGCCCGTTTGCTCGACCTTCACTTCGGCCGCACCGGGAATGCGCTGCAGTACCTCGGCGATTTCCTTGCCCGTCGATGCAAGCACGTCCATGTCGTCGCCGAAGACCTTGACGGCAACGTCGCTGCGCACGCCGGAGATCAGTTCATTGAACCGCAACTGGATCGGTTGCGAGAACTCGTAGGAATTGCCCGCGTATTTCTCGGCCTCTTCCTGGATCGCTGCGATCAGTTCGTCACGGCTCTTCTTCGGTGTTGGCCATTGCGCTTCAGGCTTGAGCATGATGTAACCGTCCGAGATGTTCGGCGGCATCGGGTCCGATGCGATCTCGGCAGTGCCGGTGCGGGCAAACACTCTGTCGATCTCCGGGAACTTCGCTTTCAGGCCGGCTTCCACCTTTTTCTGCATTTCCACGGACTGACTCAGGCTGGTGCCAGGAATGCGCAACGACTGCAACGCCAGGTCGCCTTCGTTCAGGCTCGGAATGAATTCACTGCCCAGTCGCGTGACCAGTAACCCCGACAGGACGACGAGGACGACCGCGCTCGTGATAACCAGTGCCGCGTTGCGCATGACTTTTTCGAGCATCGGCGCATAAGCACGCTTGGCCCCNNTGAACAGGGCCACCGCGGCGGGGATGAAGGTGATCGACAGGATCATGGCGCCGACCAGGGCCGCAACCACGGCGAAGGCCATCGGGTGGAACATTTTCCCTTCGACACCCGACAGCGCGAAGATCGGCAGGTACACAACCATGATGATGAGCTGGCCGAAGAGCAGCGGTCGCCGTGCTTCCCGGGCAGCCGCGAACACTTCATGGAAGCGCTCGGCGAGGGTCAGGTCGCGCTTGTGGTGCTCCTGCGCATGTGCGAGGCGCCGCACGCAGTTCTCGACGATCACCACCGCGCCATCGATGATGATGCCGAAGTCGAGGGCGCCCAGGCTCATCAGGTTCGCGCTGACCTTGTACGACACCATGCCCGTGAAGGTGAACAGCATCGCCAG
>DCDI01000064.1:1552-3826 GCA_002316345.1 Phyllobacteriaceae bacterium UBA1059
GGGATGACCATCGCCGTGATGATCGCCGCACGGATGTTGCCGAGGAAGAGGAACAGGATGACGATCACCAGCACCGCACCCTCGAGCAGGTTCTTCTTGACGGTATTGATGGCCTTGTCGACCAGTACCGTCCGGTCGTACACCGGCACCGCCTTGACGCCTTTGGGCAGCGAACGGTTGACCTCGACCATCTTGGCGGCAACCGCCTGCGACACGGCGCGGCTATTCTCGCCGATCAGCATGAATACCGTGCCGAGCACGACTTCCTTGCCGTTTTCGGTCGCGGCGCCGGTACGCAGCTCGCGTCCGATGTCGACGGTCGCGACGTCGCGCACGCGGATTGCAACGCCCTTGACGTTGCTGAGGACCGTGTTGCGGATATCGTCGAGGGTGCGCACCTGGCCCGGTGCGCGGATCAGGAACTGCTCGCCACGGCGCTCGATATAGCCGGCGCCGACGTTGTTATTGTTGCGGTCGATCGCGCCGACGACGTCGGACAGCGACAGGCCGTAGGAGCTGAGCTTGGCCGGATCGGGTGCGATCAGGTATTCCTTCTCGAAGCCGCCGATCGAATTGATTTCTGTGACGCCGGGAACCTGCCGCAACTGCGGCTTGATGATCCAGTCCTGGACTTCGCGCAGGTCGGTCGGGGTGTACGGTGTGCCGTCGGGCTTTTTCGCGCCCGGCTCGCTTTCGACCGTCCAGAGGTAGATCTCGCCCAGGCCGGTAGAGATCGGGCCCATCATGGGCACCACGCCTTCAGGCAAGTTTTCCCTGGCTTCCTGGATTCGCTGGTTGACGAGCTGGCGTGCAAAGTGGATGTCGGTGCCATCCTTGAAGATGACGGTCACCTGCGACAGGCCATAGCGCGACAGCGACCGGGTTTCTTCCAGGCCGGGGAGGCCCGCCATGACCGTTTCGATCGGGAAGGTCACACGCTGCTCGGCTTCCAGCGGCGAATAGCCGGCGGCCGACGTGTTGATCTGGACCTGGACGTTGGTGATGTCGGGCACCGCGTCGATGGGCAGTTTCTGGTAGTTGTAGATGCCGATGGCCGCCATGGCGACGACGCCCAGCATGACAAGCCATCGGTGCTCGATGGCGAAGCGGATAATTCGTTCAAACATGTCGGGTTCCTCGATCAGTGTTCGTGCTCGGCACTGCCTTTGCCTTGCTCGGCTTTCACAACGAAGCTGCCCGTTGCAACGTATTGCGCCCCGGCGCTCAGCCCGGCGACGATCTCGACGTTCTTGCCGTCGCTCGCGCCAAGCGTGACCGGCTGGGCCTGGAAGCCCTTCTGCACTTTCGTGAAGACGACGGTTTTGCCCTCAATGGTCTGCACGGCGTCGGCCGCGACCGCAACGGCGGCCTCCTTCGTGCCGCGCACGAGAGCGACGTTCACGAACAGTCCAGGGCGCCATGCAAGGCCCGGATTGTCGATGACGACCCGAGCGGTCGCGGTCCTGGTCTGTTCACCCAGCAGGCTACCCACATAGCTGACCTTGCCGGTCACCGATGCGCTGCCGGCAGCGGATTTGATCGTGACCGGCTGGCCGACGCGGACCGATTCCAGGTCCTTGGCCGTCACCACGATCTCCACCCAGACGGTCGACAGGTCGGACACCAGGAAGGCGTTCGCGTCTTCCTTCACCGCTTCGCCCTGCGACAGGTGTTTTTCGACCACGACACCGTTGAAGGGCGAACGCAGGACATAGCGGTTCACGGCGCCCGCGTTGATCTCGGCGCCGAGGGCCGTCAGTTTCGACCTGGCGGACTGCGCCTCGATCTGCGCTTCACGGTAGGCCTGCTCGGCTTGCAGGTAGTCCTGCTGCGCCGAGATCCTGTCTTCCCACAGCTTCTTCTCGCGTTCGTAGGTGGTGCGCGCCAGTCCGAGGCGCTTGTCCGCGGCGAGGGCGGTACTGCGCAGTTCGGCCAGGTCGGGACTTGCGATGATGGCCAGTGGCTGACCCTTCTTCACCTCCTGGCCGAGCGAGGCGGAGACCGATTCGACCACGCCCGCCACCCGGGGCACGATATGCGCGGTGCGGTCTTCGTTGAAGCGCACTTCGCCCGGCAGCGTGACGGCGGTATCGATGCGCGCCGGAGCGGCCTGTGCGACGGCAATGCCCGCCCCTTGCGCTTGCTGCGGCGTCATCTCGATCAGGCCGGGCGGCTCGTCGGCATGCTCTTCCTTGCCTCCCGACTTTTCGGCCGTTTCCTCTGCGTGTTCGCTTTCACCCTGGGCCGCTGGCGCGTCCTTTTTCCAGAAAAGAA
>DCDI01000064.1:3929-4329 GCA_002316345.1 Phyllobacteriaceae bacterium UBA1059
CGGCGACGGCGCGGTAGCGGTCGTACAGTGCCTGGATGTATTGGGTGCGGATCTGCAGCAGCGTGCGCTGGGCGTCGAGCACGTCGAGGAACCCGAACTTGCCGGCTTCAAAGCCGGTGACCGCGGAGTCGAACACGCGCTGCGCGGCTGGCAGGATGTTTTCCCGCATGCTGCGCACCTGCTCGCGCGCCAACTGGGCGCGCTGGTACGCGTTGGTAAGCCCCTGGTGCAGGCGCAGGCGTTCGGCCTCCAGTTCGGCGCGTGCCTTCTCGGCGCGACCGAGCGAGGCCTGCAGGCTGCCCTGGTTGCGGTTGAATAAGGGCAGCGGGACCGACAGGCCGACCACGGTCTGCGAACGCCCGATCTCGTCGTCCTTTTTGTTGCCAACGATAAGCGTGAG
>DCDI01000240.1 GCA_002316345.1 Phyllobacteriaceae bacterium UBA1059
TGGCCGCCGACATGGCCGGCCAGTGCGCACGCAGGCAGCGGAGGCGGTAGCTTCCCTGCTGCCCCGCCTCAAGCTCGACCTGACGCAACCCGCGCCCGCCGATCTCAAGACGCTCTTTCCCGTGCCGGTCGAGCGCGTCCGGCTGGAAATCGGCTTCGGCGGCGGCGAGCATGTGATCAGCGAGGCCGGGCGTGAGCCGCAAAGCGGCTTTATCGGCGTGGAGCCCTTTATCAACGGCATGTCGCGCTGCATGCAGACGCTGGAAAGCGAGCCCCGGCCAAACTTGCGCGTTTACGATGACGACGCGACGCAGCTGCTCGATTGGCTCCCAGCCAACAGCATTGCCGAGATCGACCTGCTGTATCCCGATCCCTGGCCGAAAAAGAAGCACTGGATGCGGCGCTTCGTCAGCCCTGTCAATCTGGATCGCTTTGCGCGCGTTTTGCAGCCGGCTGGCACATTTCGCTTTGCCTCGGATATCGCGCATTACATCAACTGGACGCTGCTCCACATCCGCGCCCATTCCGAGTTCGAATGGGTGGTTGAGCGCGCCGACGATTGGCGTCAGCCCTATCCCGGCTGGCAATCGACCCGCTATGAAGCTAAGGCTCTGCGCGAGGGAAGAACCCCCGCATATCTGAGCTTTAGACGTATCTAACGTTGTCAACGAAAAACCAGACCCGTTGACAACCTGTCGCGCGCAAAGCTTAAGCTGCGAGCGACAAAAGACTTTGCATCCCCAGGGAGGATCCTATGCGTCACTTCATCGCCGCAGCTTTGGCTGCCGGCAGCCTGCTCGTTGCTTCGCAGGCTTTTGCTGCCGATTACAAGATCATGGCGCCTGCTGCCCCCGGCGGCGGCTGGGACCAGACGGCCCGCACCATGCAGGCCGCCTTGCAGGACGAGGAGATCTCGCCCAGCGTCCAGGTCATCAACGTTCCGGGTGCCGGCGACACGATCGGTCTTGCCCAATTCGTCAATCAGTCCAGCGGCGATGCCGATGCGCTGATCGTCGGCGGCTACGTCATGGTGGGCGCCATCCTGACCAACGGTTCGCCGGTCACGCTCGACCAGGTCACGCCAATCGCGCGTTTGACCGGTGAGTTCGAAGCGATCGTCGTGCCCGCCAACTCCGACATCAAGGACATGGCTGGCCTCGTTGCCAAGCTGAAGGAAAACCCGGGCGGCGTGTCCTGGGGCGGCGGTTCGGCTGGCGGTACGGACCACATCACGGCCGGCCTCGTTGCCAAGGCTGTCGGTGTTGATCCGACCAAGGTGAACTACATCGCGTTTTCCGGCGGTGGCGAAGCGCTCGCCGCTATCCTTGGCGGCCAGGTCACGGTCGGCATTTCCGGCTACAGCGAGTTCTCCGCGCAGATCGCCGCCGGCCAGCTTCGCCTGCTGGGCATTTCCTCGGATGAAAAGGTCGCCGGCATCGAAGGTCCGACCTTCAAGGAAGGCGGCGTCGATGTCGCCATCCAGAACTGGCGCATGGTTGCCGCTGCTCCCGGCATCAGCGACGAGCAGAAGGCCGCCATTTCGGCTGACGTCGAGAAGATGGTGAAGTCGGAAAGCTGGAAGAAGGCCGTTGCCGACAAGGGCTGGGCTGACACCTATCTCGCCGGCGACGAATTCGTTGCGCAGCTGAAGGAAGACACCGCAGCGACCGAAAGCATCCTTAAGGACATCGGCCTCGTCAAATGAGCGTCCGCGACGACACCACAACCATTCAGCGCCGCCCGGATCGGGCGGCGTTTGCCATTGCGCTGGTGCTGGCGATCGCTTCGATTGCCATTGCCTGGAGCACCTATCATGCCGGCGGCATGGCTTCCACGCAGCCGGTCGGTCCCAAAACCGTGCCTTACATCGTCGCGGCCTGCTTGTTCGGCCTGGCGCTCTGGACGGCGGCGGAAGCCTGGCGCGGCGATTTTCCCGAGCGTGAAGAACAGCAGACGGCGCCGATCCTCTGGGTCGTCGGCGGCTTGATCGTGCAGATGCTGACCATCAAGACGGTCGGCTTCTCGCTCGCGACTGCACTGATGTTCACCGCAACCGCCTACGCCTTCAATGAACGCCGCATCTGGCTGACCCTGCCGTTCGGCCTTGTTTTCTGCTTCCTCGTCTGGCTTGCCTTCGCGCGCGGTTTGCAACTGTCGCTGCCGGCCGGTCCGCTCGAGCGTTTGTTCTGAGGCTGTTATGAACACGTTCGAACTTCTCGGACAGGGCCTGCTCACCGCCCTGCAATGGAGCAACCTGCTTTACGCGCTGATCGGCGTGACGCTCGGCACGGCTGTCGGCGTTTTGCCGGGCATCGGACCCGCGCTGACAGTGGCGCTGCTTTTGCCCGTCACCTACCGCCTCGACCCCGCCGGCTCGCTGATCATGTTCGCCGGCATCTATTACGGCGGCATGTATGGCGGCTCGACGACCTCGATCCTGCTCAACACGCCGGGCGAAAGCGCCTCCATCGTCACCGCGCTGGAAGGCAACAAGATGGCCCGGCAGGGGCGTGGCGGACCCGCACTCGGCACCGCTGCAATCGGCTCCTTCATCGCCGGTCTGGTGGCGACGCTTGGTCTCGCTTTCATCGCGCCTTGGGTTGTGCAGTTCGCGCTGTCTTTCGGCCCATCCGAATATTTTGCGCTGATGCTGCTCGCCTTCATGACGGTGTCGGCTGCCTTCGGTGAGTCGACCCTGCGCGGCCTGACCGCACTCTTCATTGGTCTCGCGCTAGGCCTGATCGGCATCGACCAGCTGACCGGCCAGACCCGTCTCGCCATGGGCACGCCGAACCTGTTCGACGGTATTTCGGTGACGACCCTGGCCGTGGCTCTGTTTGCGATCGGCGAAACCATCGCCGTTGTCGCAAGCCGTACAGCCATGGACGAGAAGGTGGAGGCGATCAAAGGCTCCGTCTGGATGACCAAGGAAGACTGGAAGCGTTCGTGGAAATCCTGGCTGCGCGGCACCGCGATCGGCTTCCCGATCGGCGCCATGCCGGCAGGTGGCGCTGACGTGTCGAGCTTCCTGTCCTATTCCGCCGAGAAGCAGTTCTCCAAACATCCGGAAGAGTTCGGCAAGGGCGCGATCGAAGGCGTTGCTGGTCCTGAAGCGGCCAACAACGCATCGGCCGCCGGAACGCTCGTGCCTCTGCTGACGCTCGGCCTGCCCACCACAGCAACCGCCGCGATCATGCTGGCCGGCTTCCAGCAGTTCGGCTTGCAACCGGGCCCGCTGTTGTTCGTCAGCAATGCGACCCTGGTCTGGGGCCTGATCGCCAGCCTGCTCGTCGCCAACTTCATGCTGCTGGTCTTGAACCTGCCGCTGATCGGTCTGTGGGTGCGTTTGCTCACGATCCCGCGTCCGTGGCTTTATGCGGGCATTCTGACCTTCGCGACACTCGGCACGATCGGTGCCAGCGCCTCGACCTTCATGGTTGGACCGCTGCCGACCTCGTTCGAACTTGGACTGCTGCTTATGTTCGGCCTGCTCGGCTACATGCTGCGCCGCTTCGGTTATCCGATTGCGCCGGTGGTTGTGGGCCTGATCCTAGGACCGATGGCCGAGCGTAGTCTGCGCCAGGCGTTGCAAATCAGCCAGGGCGATCCGAGCGTTCTTGTCCATTCCTGGATCTCGATCGTGTTGATCTTGCTCGCCTTCGCGGCTGTGCTCGTGCCGATGATCCTGCGCGCACGCGGCAAGGGCCAAATGCTGGCAGCCATGGCCGGCGACGAGGACTGAGCTGAGCTACCACNNACAAAAAGGCCGGCGCTGATCACAGCGCCGGCCTTTTACATTCAGATGCGAAGATCGCGCTTAGAAGCGGCGGATCTTGCGGAATTCCATGGGATCGATACCGAGGCGGCGCAGGTCCTGTGGGCGAGCGCTGCGGCCATTCTCTTCAGCTGCCGCGACCGAGATCGCGCTGCCGAGCATGCCAAGCAGATCGGCGAAAGTGGAACGGGGCTGGTTCTTGGACATTTGAGGTTCGGTTCGTTTCGGTTTGTTCAGTTGCTTGTGCGATGCAACATAGATAGACCCGCACCCTCGCGGTTGCGAGATACGACTTCGCAGATCAGCCATGCACGCCTTGCACGGCGGGTTAATGCGAGTGTTAATGCCTGTTAGGGGATGTCCTGTCCTCAGGGGTTGATGAAAGCTGTTCATTCGGCTATATCGAGTTCAAATTCTTGGTCGATATGACGAAGAGTGGGTCCACCCGGTCCCGCTCTTTTTTGTTAACTGGAGACAGGATGGCCGACGAGCCCATCTCGGATAACCCAATGCTGGACAACCCGGCACTGGCCACAGCAGTGGAAGATGATCGCCTGATCCGCGAGACCGGAACGGATGCGCGCGTTGCCGCCATCGTCATCCCGATCCTGCGGCCGATGGGCTTCCGTCTTGTGCGGGTGCGTTTGTCGGGCCAGAACGGCATGACGCTGCAGATCATGGCCGAGCGCGACGACGGCACGATCACCGTGCAGGATTGCGAGGAGATTTCCCGCGCGATCTCGCCGACCCTCGATGTCGAGGATCCGATCGAGCAGGCCTATCATCTTGAAGTGTCGTCGCCGGGCATCGACCGCCCGCTGGTGCGCAAGGTGGATTTCGAGGCCGCGATCGGCCACGCCGCCAAGATCGAGACCTCCGTCATGGTCGCCGACAAGAAGCGCTTTCGCGGCAAGATCACGGCCGTGGATGCCGACAGCTTCACGCTGGAGCGCGATCTGGCGAGCTATGGTGACGAGCCGCAGGTGCGTGTTCCCTTCGACGCGCTGGCCGACGCTCGGCTGATCCTCACCGACTCGCTGATCCGCGAAGCGCTGGCCAAGGACAATCGCGAAAAGAAGGCCGCGCGTCGTGGCGATGCCGATGACGCCGCCGATGACGCCTTTGAAGGCGACGAGATCGAGTTCGAAGAAGATGGTGATGGGGACGAAGAGCCCGACACCGATACCGATGCAGACGGCAATACGAAGACCGGCAGTTAAGACTATCCAGGGCGCCAGCGAGCGCCGGGTGATCAGGAGACCGAAGACATGGCTGTAAGTGCAAACAGGCTGGAACTGCTTCAGATCGCCGATGCGGTCGCGCGCGAAAAGTCGATCGACAAGTCGATCGTGATCGCGGCGATGGCTGATGCCATTCAGAAGGCTGCGCGTGCCCGGTACGGTCAGGAAACCAACATCCGCGCCGACATCAACCCGCATACTGGCGAGATGAAGCTGCAGCGCCTGATGCAGGTTGTCGAGCAGGTCGAGGACTACGACAAGGAAGTCGCGCTGTTGACGGCGCGCGAGCGCAATCCCGATGCGCAGGTTGGTGATTACCTCGCCGAGATCCTGCCGCCGATGGAGTTCGGCCGTATCGCCGCACAGTCCGCCAAGCAGGTCATCGTGCAGAAGGTGCGCGAAGCCGAGCGTGATCGCCAGTTCGACGAATACAAGGATCGCATCGGCGAGATCGTCAATGGCACGGTCAAGCGCGTCGAATATGGTAATGTGATCGTCGATCTCGGCCGCGGTGAAGCCATCATCCGCCGCGACGAACTGATCCCGCGCGAAAACTACAAGTATGGCGACCGCGTTCGTGCCTACGTTTATGACGTGCGCCGCGAACAGCGCGGCCCGCAAATCTTCATGTCGCGCACCCATCCGCAGTTCATGGCGAAGCTGTTCACCATGGAAGTGCCGGAAATCTACGAAGGCATCATCGAGATCAAGTCGGTGGCCCGTGATCCCGGTTCGCGCGCGAAGATCGCCGTGATTTCTCGCGACTCGTCGATCGATCCGGTCGGCGCCTGCGTTGGTATGCGTGGCTCCCGCGTGCAGGCCGTTGTTGGCGAGCTGCAGGGCGAAAAGATCGACATCATCCCGTGGTCGGGCGAAGCCGCATCTTTCATCGTGAATGCGCTTCAGCCGGCGGAAGTCGCCAAGGTCGTGCTTGATGAAGATGCCGAGCGCATCGAAGTCGTGGTGCCGAACGATCAGCTGTCGCTGGCCATCGGCCGTCGCGGCCAGAACGTGCGTCTGGCCTCCCAGCTCACCGGCTGGGACATCGACATCATGACCGAGCAGGAAGAAAGCGAGCGCCGCCAGAAGGAATTCGTCGAGCGTTCGAACCTCTTCATGGACGCGCTCAACGTCGACGAGATGGTCGGCCAGGTGCTGGCGTCGGAAGGCTTCACCACGGTTGAGGAAGTGGCCTACGTCGAACAGGACGAAATCGCTTCGATCGACGGCTTCGACGAAGACACTGCAAGCGAAATCCAGGAGCGCGCCAAGGAGTTTCTCGATCGCATCGAAACCGAACAGGACGAGAAGCGCACCGCGCTCGGCGTATCGGACGAGCTGCGCCAGATCGAAGGCATCACCACTGCGATGATGGTGACGCTTGGCGAAGACGGCGTGAAGACGATCGAAGACTTTGCCGGCTACGCCGTGGACGACCTGACCGGCTGGAAAGAGCGCAAGGATGGAGAAACCAAGTTCTTCCCCGGCGTTCTGGCGTCGTTCAACATCACCCGCGGCGATGCGGAAGCCATGATCGTGGATGCCCGCCGCAAGGCTGGCTGGATCAGCGATGACGAGGTCGAGGCTTCCGAAGAGGAAGCCGAGACTGCGTCCGCCTGATCATGAGACCTGGCGGATCGGGAGCGGCTGCGCTTGAAAGATACGAACGAACGCACATGTATAGTGACGCGGCAAGCGGGCGATGCGGAGACTTTGCTTCGCTTCGTTGCCGGTCCCGACATGTCCGTTGTTCCCGATCTCAAGCGCAAGCTGCCCGGCCGCGGGTGCTGGGTTACCGCTGACCGGGTCCATATCGACCAGGCGGCGAAGAAGAACCTGTTCCGTCGTGCTTTCAAGGCTGACGTGACGGTTGCGCCGGATCTGGGCGCACTCGTGGATAGCCTGATGGCCAAGTCGGCCTTGGGCTCGCTTGGCCTTGCCCGCAAGGCAGGGCGCGTGGCGCTTGGCGCCGCAAAGGTTGACAGCGCTGTCCGCTCCGGCGAGGCGCTTCTGGTTCTGCATGCCCATGAGGCCTCGGATGACGGGGTCAGGAAGATCGCGCAAGCGCGGCGCGCAACGGTTCATCTTGGTGGCCCCTCGATCGATGCGCACAAACTCTTTTCGGAGGCCGAAATGGGTTTGGCATTGGGGGGCACAAATGTGATACATGCTGCCGTCCTCGCGGGCGACGCGGGGCAGGCGGCAGCGAAGCGCATGGTGGCGCTCGAACGATTTCGGGGCGGTTTCCCCGATAGCCCGCTAACAGGTGCGGTTGCCGAGGGCGGCGCTGCTGAGGATACGGAATGACCGATACGAAAGACGACAAGACACTGACGGTGACCCCGAAGAAGACGCTGACGCTGAAGCGCCCAGGTATCGAGCAGGGCACCGTGCGGCAGAACTTCAGCCATGGGCGCACCAAGTCGGTTGTCGTCGAGACCAAGAAGCGCAAGTTCTCTGCGCCTGGCGAGCGCGAAGCCGCGCCCGTCATTATCCCGACGCCGTCTGCGCCCAAGCCAGCCGTGACCGTTGCGCCGCCGCCAAACGTCGAGCGCACGCCGCGTCCGGCTCCAACCGTACGCCCGGCAAGCGACCGTGGCGGCGTCGTGCTGAATTCACTGTCGCGTGGCGAGATGGA
>DCDI01000005.1:0-5790 GCA_002316345.1 Phyllobacteriaceae bacterium UBA1059
ATCGGCCAAGCGACGAGCGACCGACGGCGACAGGCCAGCGCCCACTTCCTTGACGACAACCGGCACGCCGAGCGCGAGAACGAGTTGCTCGATGGCCGGCAAAATGCCGCGCCAGTTCGTGTCGCCTTCCGGCTGAAGTGCTTCCTGGAGGGGGTTCAGGTGAACGATCAACGCATCCGCCCGGATCGTCTCCACGGCCCGTCGCGCAACGTCGATCCCTTTGACATCAATGAGTTGCGCAGCGCCGATGTTCGATAACAGCGGCACGGAAGGCATGAGGTCACGCAGTCTGTGCGTCAGCCCGCTATCGCTTTCGCCTTCAAGCGATACGCGCTGCGAGCCCACGCCGAAGGGGATGCGCAGGACTTCGGCCGCTTCGGCCAGATGGTGGTTGATCCGCTCGGCGCGCAGCGCTCCGCCGGTCATGGAGCTGATCAGCAGGGGGGCTGAGAGGGGCTTGCCCAGCCACTCCGTCGACAGGTCGATGTCGGCAAGATCCAGCTCCGGCAGCGCGCAATGCTCGAGGCGAAGGGCGTCAAAACCATTGCGTGTAGCGGGCACGATGCCGGCGCCAGCGAGCACCAGGTCGAGATGGCTCTCCTTCCTGATCCTCAAAGCTGCTGACATTTCCGGCTTGGCATCCATCCAAGAGTTCCTAATTCGAATTGAACAGGTAGATATTGCAACGCCCGAACACTGCCAGCCCGTTTCACGCAAAGGTTGATGTTCCTGACACCAAGAGCCATGACTGACCTCGCAGCTTCGGCAAGCCATGACTGGGACGCGCTCAAGGCGCGTATCGAATCGCAGCTTCACGCAATGGCGGGCGCGCCGGAGCCGGACGAGCCGTTGGTGCGCACGGCCGTTCGCGAAAGCCTGGTAGGCTCGGGCAAGCGCATCCGGCCGATCCTCGTGGATCTCGCCGCCCGCGATCTCGGCTATGATCAGCCGGCTGCCTTGCAGGTAGGCTGCGCCATCGAACTCGTGCACACCGCCTCACTTCTGCTCGACGATCTCCCCTGCATGGATGACGCTCTGACGCGGCGCGGTAAGCCGACGGTGCATATCCGCTTTGGCGAGGATGTCGCGGTGCTGGCTGCGATTGCGCTGCTGGGCGATGCCTTTGGATTGGCGGCATCAGTGCCCGGTCTGAGCGGCGAGCAGCGGAGTGCGCTGACGCTTTCGTTGTCGCAATCGGTCGGCATGCGCGGTTTGGTTGCCGGACAATATTCTGACCTCCGCAATGTCGGCCAGACCAGCGAAAACAGCGTTATCCAGTTGAACGACCAGAAGACTGGCTCGCTGTTCGTGGCAGCCGTCGAGATGGCCGGTATCCTGGCCGATGCACCCACGGCACAACGCGAACAACTCAGGATCTATGGCATCGAGCTCGGCCGGGCGTTTCAGCTGTTCGACGATCTCCTGGATGTTGCAGGCGACGCGGCACGCATGGGCAAAAGCAACAACAAGGATTCTGGAAAAGCCGTTCTGGCGCAAGGACTTGGTTCAAAGGCCATGGCCAAACACATCCAGGCGCATCTCGACACGGCATCCGGTGCGCTTGCCCAACTGCCAAACGGCGCACCGCATCTGCGGGCTTTTACGGATAAGCTGTTCGGCACGCCGGGTGCGGGCATTCGCCGTCGCGGGGGCAGGAAGCCGGACTCGGTTCTGGCGAGCCTGCTCGCTTAAACCAGCGGCCTTTTCCACAGCGAGTCATCGCGCGGAACACCAACATGGCAGCGCGATTTGACCGTTTGGGCGAGTCCTTTGGCTGCAAAGCTACTCTTTTGCAGCCTGCTCGTGCGCACGCGTTCGTCCCAGGCGGAGGGTCCCCGTTTCACGACCTCCTGGCCGATGGCGCGATAGACATAAAGCGCGGTGGCGATCGCAGTCGCTGATCGGAAGGGCAGGGAGCCGATGCCGACCCTCGCTGAGGCATAATAAGGCTCGGCAGCATCGACCAGGCGCTTGGCAACGATGGCGAGGGCGTCACGATGTTGTGATGACGCCGCTCCATCCACGGGGATGCCGGCTTCATCAAGCCAGTCGAGCGGCACGTAGATCCGCCCATTCTCGGCATCTTCGACGATATCGCGTGCAATGTTGGTAAGCTGGAAGGCGAGGCCGAGGTCACAGGCACGGTCGAGCACCTTTACATCGCGCACGCCCATGATATCCGCCATCATGATGCCGACAACGCCGGCCACGCCGTAGCAATAGGTCATCAGGTCGTACAAGGTGCGGTAGCGGCGATGCTCGACGTCAGCGCGAAAACCTTCGAGATGGGCGAGCGGCAGCGCGCGCGACAGTTCGTGGTGCTGGGCGATGTCGCGCAGGCCGATGAAAGCCGGATGCTCGACCGGTCCGCCATCCAGCGCGTTCAGGGTGGCTTGGGTCAACTCCGCCAGCCGTTCTTCCGGCGATTGCTCCGAAATTTGTTTGCCATGTCCCAGCACCTGCCCGTCCACGACATCGTCGCAATAGCGACACCAAGCGTAGAGCTTGGTGACATCTTGCCTTGTCTGGGCGTCGAACAGCTTCGCCGCAGCCGCAAAGCTCTGCGAACCCTGAGCGATCGATTGGTCGGCATAATTCTGCGTCGAGGCGATCGTCATGGCTGGGCGTCGATCATCAGCTGCGCCGTTGCCTTTGCCGAACCGATCACGCCCGGCACGCCGGCGCCGGGATGGGTGCCGGCACCAACGAAGTACAGATTGTCGATCTGGTCGTCGCGATTATGCGGCCGGAACCAAGCACTTTGCGTCAGGATCGGCTCCAGCGAAAAGGCCGAACCTAGATGGGCGTTGAGCTCGCTGCGGAAATCGAACGGCGTGAAATGCCGGACGGTCACCAACTGCGAGCGCAGGCCCGGCATGTAGTGCTGTTCGAGGTAATCCAGGATGCTGTCGCGGTAACGCGGCCCTTCCACGTCCCAGTCGATATCGGCACTGCCGAGATGGGGAACCGGCGCCAGCACGTAGTAGCTCGCACAGCCATCGGGTGCGAGCGAGGGGTCGGTGATCGAAGGCGAGTGGAGATAGAGCGAGAAGTCGGTCGCGAGCTTCGGTCCTTTGAAGATCTCGTTGATCAGCGGACGATAGCGCTGCCCGAAGCACACCGTGTGATGCGCCAGCTGATCGTGCAGCTTGTTCAGCCCGAAATAGATCACGAACAGGGACATGGAATGCCGCTTGGCGGCCAATTTCTTGCCTTGGCGCGGGCCGCGCGGATGGCCCGACAGGAGCTTGTTGTAGGTATGCACGACATCGCCATTGGATGCGATCACGTCGAAAGGCAGCGTTTCGCCCCGGCTGACGATAGCGCGTGCATGATCGCCGTCCGTTTCGATGCGTTCGACGGGGGAAGACAAGCGGATCGTGCCGCCAAGATCCTCGAACAGCCGCACCAGTCCCTGCACGAGCGCACCGGTGCCGCCTCTCGCAAACCACACGCCGCCTTCGCGTTCCAGCGCATGGATCAGCGCGTAGATCGAAGAGGTCGAAAACGGATTGCCGCCCACCAGCAGCGAATGGAAGGAAAACACCTGCCGGAGATGCTCGTCCTTGATGAAGCTCGACACCATCGAATACACGCTGCGCCACGCCTGCAGCTTGGTCAGCTGCGGCGCCACTGAGATCATCGAGCGGAAGTTGAGGAACGGCACGGCGCCGAGCTTGATGTAGCCTTCCTGATAAACCGCGCGGGAATAATCGAGGAAGCGGCGATAGCCTTCGACATCGTCGGGGTTGCGCAGGCGGATCTGTCGGTCGAGCTCGGCCTGATCGTTGGCGTAGTCGAAGGTCGAGCCGTCTTCCCAGGCCAGCCGGTAGAAAGGCGTGACCGGCAGGAGTTCGACGTAATCCTCCATGCGCTTGTTTGCTGCGGTGAACAACTCGCGGATGCAGTTGGGATCGGTGATGACGGTCGGCCCGGCGTCGAAAATGAAACCCTGATCTTCATAGACGTAAGCGCGCCCGCCCGGCTTGTCGCGCTTTTCGAAGATCGTGGTCTGGATACCAGCAGCCTGAAGACGGATGGCCAGTGCCAGGCCACCAAAGCCGGAGCCGATCACGGCGGCGGTGCGAGATGTGCCGGTCATGACAGCTCCATAGGGCGTGGGTTAGGTCGTGGCTTACGAAGAAGGGCAGAAAGGGCTTGGGCCACCGGTACGGGCGGCTTGCCGGCCAGGATGCGCAGCTTGTCGGCCGCGGTTGTCTGGCCGGCATAGAAGCGTTCGATCAGCGGCTCGGGCAGCTGGTAGAATCGCTGCATCACGCGCCAGCGCTGGTCCTGTTCGCCCGCGAGAAAAAGCATGCGGTTCAGCGCCCGGAAGAAGCGCTGATCGCGCCACAGCGTTTTCGCGTGCGTTTGTAGGGCGGCAAGGATGGCAGCCGATGTGAGCTGGGGCAGGGCCGCGATCAGGTCCGCTACACGCGCCGCGTCGGGCAGCGAATAGCCGGTGGTCGGATGAAAAAAGTTGCCGGCCAGTCCGATGCGCGGAACCGTCACCCCTGTCCAAAGCAGATCGATGTCGCCGTCGAGTGTGATCGGTAGAACACCGTGCTCGCGACGAACTTCTTCCACGATCCGCCAGCCTCGCTGGGCGCAGTATCTGGAGATGCGGGCTTCCAGCTCGGCGAGGTCCAGCGCCCGGTCATCCACATAGCCGGTGTCCTCCACCAGCATCGTGGTGTCCGTAAAGGGCAACAGATAGGTGAAGCGGTAGCCGCCATCCTGCGGCGTGGTTGCGTCCATGATCACCGGCGCATCCAACCCGTGCGGCTCGGCAAAGCGCAGTTCGAGGCCGAGAAAGGACTGGAAGCGGATCTGCAGACCGGGATGAGGGCGAAAGCCGGTGGCGTCGATCACGGCGGGGGCCGTCAGCGTCGTTCCGTCGGCAAGAACCACCTGTGTCGGCGAAATGGATTGCACGGCCGTGTTCAGCCTGATCCTGTCGGGTAGTTGCTCGGTCAGCACCGCATGAAAGCGGTCGGAGGTCACGGAATTGTAGCCGGCCGTGAGACGCCTTTCGAAGGCGGGGAAGCGTACGCTTTGCGAGGGCCAACGATGCGCCACCAGCGGCGCCATCAGCGCGTGTTGGTCGGCAGTGAGATCATCATCGTGAAAGGACCAGGTGTGATTGCCGCCGAGCGTCGGGCCGCTTTCCAGCACGAGAACCTTCAGGTCGGGCCGCGCATGCTGCAGGCGCAACGCCAACAGCCCGCTTGCCAGCCCGCCGCCAACAAGGATCAGGTCGGCGTCCGTCATGCCGCCGCCTGCGATGGGTTTCGGGCCGACGCATCTTTGGAGAAGGCCTGTTCGATCAGGAGCGCTGCGCGCTTGGCGCCGCCGGCCGATGCAAAACCTTTTGCCAGCGGCCGGGCAGCCGCCTTGTAGTCGGCACTGGCCGTCAGCAAGATGTTGAGCGCGGTGGCGATGATTTTGGGCGTGGCCCGCTTCGACACGACCTCGCCGACGCCTGCCTGCCGCACACGCGCGGCCATGCCCGGCTGGTCGAAGGCGAGTGGAATGCAGAGCATCGGAACGGTTGCGCTCAGAGCGTCCACGACGGTGTTGAGACCGGCATGGGTGATCACGACATCGGCGCGGGCGAGCGCTGCCTTCTGATCGACGCGGTCGACCACCCAGTCCGCATCGAGACGCCCCGCTTGGGTTGGCGTCAGGCCGCCACAATGGGCGATCATCAGCTGCACATCGAGCGTCCGGCACGCGCGCGCTATGCGCTGGAACAGGTTGAAGCGATGCCCTTGCAGCGTACCAAGCGAC
>DCDI01000005.1:5917-15470 GCA_002316345.1 Phyllobacteriaceae bacterium UBA1059
GTGGGCGCACAACCAAGCTGCGCGGCGCATTCGGCGATCGCGCGATCATGCCTGGCCGTCAGCCAGTCGGCGATGCGCTCGCCCACCGCGTTGCGCTTGGCGGCCGCGTCGCTGTCTTCGTAAGGCCAATCGAGAACCGGCAGCGGCACCATGGGTTCGCGATTGATCGGGGCTGCAACGGCGAGCGACACGAAGGGCAGTCCGCAATGTTCGGCAACCAGCGCGCCGCCGGCTTCCATCTGGTCGGTGACCACGGCCTCGATGCCATGCTGGCGCAACAAGGCTGGCGCCTCCATGCACAGCGTGCGGGTGATCGCGGCCATGTCGCTCACCGTGCGGCGGATGCCGAAGGGGAGCGATGGTCGTCGCGTGTTGCGGATCACCGATGTCGGCGACCAATCGCAGCGGGCTGGATCGAGCGCAATCAGCTCAAGGCTTTCCGGCAGAACGGCCGCAAGATCGGGATGGCCGACGTAAAAGCATTGATGGCCGCGTTCAGCCAATGCCGCGCCAAGTGCAGCCATGGCCTGCAAGTGGCTGGACAAACCAGGCGAGAAGAACGCGATGCGCAAGCCCGATGGCCCTTGTCTTGTGCAGCCTTCGCGCCGCCGATTGCTTGATTCCCAGAAATAGGGCTCGGATGGGAAATAGGGCTGGAACATCGCGCGGAAAGCCGCCTGAACTCAGCGTGATCGCGTCTCCTGCCACGGCAAAGAGGGGCAACCAAACCCTGACTGGAGCGCTTGCCGCCCTATATGGGAGCGATCGGTCATCCACTTGCGAGGCGTTCTTGACGAGTCACGATCTTGCTTCTGCCGCGCCACCGGCTGGCCGGGTCAAATTCATACCGCGCCCGGCACCTGTTCTCGTTTATGTCGCCACCGTTCTCGCGATCCTCGCCGCCAAGGCCGCCATTCTCTACTGGATGGGCAACGACGTGACCTGCGCTTGCGGCGTGAAGCTGTGGCTCAACGATGCGACCGGGCCGGAAAATTCCAAGCAGATTGCCGACTGGTATTCGCTTTCGCACCTCATTGCCGGCATGCTGTTTGCCGCCGTGATGTGGTGGACCTCGCGGCGCTGGCCCTTGGGCTGGATGATCGTCGCCGCAGCCGCGTTCAGCATGGGCTGGGAGGTGGTCGAGAACACGCCGTGGATCATCGCGCATTTTGGGGAGTCCGAGATCGGCGCGAACTATGCGGGCGACACGATCGTCAATTCACTGGGCGACAGCGTCTTCGTGCTTCTCGGCTTCGTCGCAGCCCTACGATTGCCGCTGTTTGTTGTGATTGCGCTGGGCCTGCTAGCGGAAGCGGCGGTGACCTTCGCGATCAACGACGGATTGATCCTAAGCACGATGCGGTTTGTGGGCGGCTTGTTCTAAAGGATGAGACTGGCCACGTAATTTGTTAATAATTTGTTAACCATCTTCCTGTGAGATGCTAATCAGTCACCTCGCCGGCGACCACGGATGAACTGGCGCCGGCAATGAGGTGACGCATAGAAAAGGTCGGCCTTGTGCCGGCCTTTTGTTTTTTGGCTGCTGGGCAAGCGCTGCCGGCCCGCAAATTGCTGCATCCTGGTTCTAAAACACAGCCAGATAGCGAAGCAGCGAGATGATGCCGATGATGATCACGATGAGCTGCACGATCTGGCGCATGCGAGCATCGAGCGGCAAACGCTGCACGAGCCAGAGCACCAGAATAATGACAAGGAAGGTGATCAGGATGCTGATCAGAACTGACATGGATTATCCCTCTCCACGGCGCCGATCGCCGTCAGCATCCATATAGGGGACACAAGGCAAGCGGCGAGGCGGGATGATCTACTTCACAGGTGACACGCATTTGCGCGAAGCGCGCGGTTTGCGCATCGACCGCCGCCCCTTTGCCTCCGTAGCCGAACAGGACGCAGCGCTGATCGCCAACTGGAACAACGTCGTGGGCGAGGATGACGAGGTCTGGCACCTCGGCGATTTCGCGCGGGGCGATCAGGCGGCGATCGAACAGCTTCTCACGCAACTGAACGGGCGCAAGCACCTGATCATCGGCAATAATGACCCTGAAGCAACCGTCGCTGCGCAGGGTTGGGCGAGCGTGCAGCACTATGCCGAACTCCGGCTCGAAGGGCATCACCTCGTCTTGTGCCACTACGCCTTCCGCACATGGAACGGGATGGGTAAAAGGTCGATCAACTTGCATGGCCATTCACACGGGCGCTTGAAGCCGATGCCGCGTCAGGTCGATGTCGGCGTGGATGCGCAAGGCTTTCGGCCAGTGTCGCTGCAGACCATCCTGACCAACAAGCGCTGGGCGAGGCTCAAGTCTCCTGACGCTAGCGCTGGCTGATCAGCGCGCGAAGCCGTTCGATCAGGCTCTTGATCTCGTCGGGCTTGGCGACATCCAGGCTGAGCAGGTCGCTGCTCTTCAAGCCACTGATGGCGCAATACAGGATCATTGCGAGTTCGGGGTCGCCGAGATCGGCCTTGATGCGGTCGAGCAGCTCACGCTCGTAGCGGCGCACGGGATTGAGGAAGGAAGGGTCTTCCGCAAGTGCTGCAAGGATGCCCGACGACGGAGGTCGCTTGCAGACGTGCTGTTCCACGAAAAGATCGAGATAGGCGTGCGCGACCGCATGACTTTCGGGCGGCCTGTCCGCTTCGCGTGCCTTTAGTGTCTGGTCATACTCTTGAACGAAAGTTTCGACGGTGGCTTCCAGCAGTCTCGATTTGGAGGGAAAGTGGTAAAGCAACCCGCCTTTCGAAACGCCGGCCTTGGCCGCAACCGCGTCGAGCGACAGATTGCCAGGTCCTGTTTCCCAGGCCAGTTCGGAAGCCGCTTGCAGAATACGGTCACGCGTTTCGTTGCGTCCTGTCACCATTGTGACATGAGCTCCTCTTGACAATACCGTCCAGACGGTACAGCTATCCCGCACTGCAACACAACTCTTTTCTGCTACCCTTGCGGTAGTTCACTGATTGAAACCCGCGTCCACCCGAGCTTTTCTCATGATCAAACGCCTCCTGATTGCCATCGTCCTGCTCGCCCTTGTCGGAGGCGCGATCGTTGGCTTCAACATGTTCCGCGACAAGGCCATCACGGACTTCTTCGCCAATATGCCGGTGCCGACGGCGACGGTTTCGACCGTTGCTGTCGAAAAGCGCAGCTGGACGCCGAACATCGAGGCGATCGGCACAATCAGCGCCAATCAGGGGGTCGATCTGACGGTGGAAACGGCCGGCGTGATCACCGAGATCAACTTCAAGGCCAATCAACAGGTCAAGCAGGGCGATGTTCTGCTGCGCTTGGACGATGCGGTGCAGCGCGCCGATCTCGAAGCGGCCAAGACGCAGGCAGCACTCGACCAGCAGTCGCTGAAGCGCGCGCAGGAACTGCAGCAGCGCGGCGTGGGCTCCAACGTTTCGCTGGATACCGCACAGGCTGCTGCCCAGACTTCAACCGCACAGGTGCAGAAGCTCGATGCCGTGTTGACCCAGAAGCAGCTGCGCGCGCCCTTCAGCGGCACCGTCGGCATTCCGCGTGTCGATGTTGGGCGCTATTTGTCGCCAGGCGATGCGGTCGTGACGCTGCAGGATGTCAGCACCATGCGCGCCGACTTCACCGTGCCGGAACAGCGCCTCGGCCAGATGCGCATCGACCAGCCCGTGATCGTGACGCTTGACGGTCAGGACGGCGAGTTCAAGGGCAAGATCACCGGCATCGATCCGAAGATCGACCCGGCTAGCCGCCTAGTTTCCATCCGTGCTGCGATCGAAAACCCCGACAATGTCCTGACCCCCGGCCAGTTCGCACGTATCAAGGTGCAACTGCCGGCCGAAAACGACATCATCATCCTGCCGCAAACGGCCGTCGTGACCTCGCTTTATGGCGACTATGTCTATGTCGTGCGTCCGATGGAGCAGAAGAAGGCGGAAGAAAACAAGGAACAGAAGGAAGAGCAGGGCGATGCCGCCGCTGCCGCAGGCCAGCCGCAAACGCCGCCGGCCACGCAGCAGGCATCCCAGGTCTTCGTTCAGCTTGGCCGCCGCAACGGTGCGGAGATCGAGGTCAAAGGTGGTCTCAATGTCGGTGACCAGATCATCACGGCCGGCCAGAACCGCTTGAGCAACGGAACGCCGGTTGCGATCGACAACACGATCGACCCGGCCAAGTCCGGTGAGCCGACACAGGTGTCGCAGCAATGAGCATTTCAGATATCTTCATCCGCCGGCCCGTTCTTTCGACGGTGCTTGGCCTCATGATCCTGCTCCTGGGTTTCCAGGGGTTGTTCAATCTTGCCGTGCGCCAATATCCGGAAGTCGAGGAAACGGTCATCACCGTGACCACGACCTATCCGGGCGCATCGGCAGACCTGATCCAGGGCTTCATCACCGCGCCGATTTCTCGCGCCGTCGCGACCACGGAAAACATCAACTACGTCACGTCGCAGAGCACGCCCTCGGCCAGCGTCGTCACCGTCACCATGACGCTGGGCTCTGATCCGGATTCGGCGCTGACGGAAGTGATCGCCAAGGTCAATCAGGTGCGCGGCGACCTGCCGACGGAGGCGGAGGACCCGGTCATCGTCAAGGGCACGGGCCAGCAGTTCGCCATGATGTATCTGGCGATGCAGAACCCTCAGATGACCAATGAACAGGTCACCGAATATATCGAGCGCGTTATTCGCCCGCGCATGTCGACCATTCCAGGTGTTGCCGAGATTCAGATCTTCGGCGCCGCCGATTACTCCATGCGCGTCTGGATCGATCCCATCCGTCTCGCCGCACGCGGCTTGACTGCGTCTGAAGTGCAAACCGCAATTGCCGCTTCCAACTTCCTTGCGGCACCGGGCAAGACCAAGAACAACCTCGTTTCCTACGCCATCACCGTTCAATCGACCTTGCAGAACCCTGAAGCGTTCGGCGCCTTGCCGCTGAAGGCCGAGGGCGACGAGGTCGTGCGTTTGCGCGATGTCGCCACGATCGAGCTTGCCGCCGAAAACACCGACACGATCGTGACGTTCAACGGTCAGCCCGGCACCTTTATCGGCGTGTTCCCGACGCCGGCTGCCAATCCGCTCGACACCGCAAGCGCGGTGATCAAGGAACTGCCGGCCATCCAGGCATCGCTGCCCGAGGGCATGACGATGACGATGATGTATGACTCCACCGAGCAGATCAGCGCGTCCATCGAGGAAGTTTTCAAGACGATCGCCGAAGCGGTGTTCGTCGTGGTCGTGGTCATCCTTCTATTCCTTGGCTCGTTCCGCTCGGTACTGATGCCGATCGTCACCATTCCGCTGTCGCTCATCGGCGTTTGCGCCGTGCTGCTGGCGATGGGCTATTCGATCAACCTCCTGACCTTGCTTGCGATGGTGCTGGCAATCGGCCTCGTGGTCGATGACGCCATCGTGGTGGTGGAAAACATCCACCGCCATATCGAAGAGGGGATGGAGCCACGCGATGCGGCCTTCAAGGGCATGCGCGAGATCACCGGCCCGATTGTCGCCATGACGATCACGCTGGCGGCCGTGTTCGCGCCGCTTGCCTTTACCGGTGGCTTGACGGGTTCGCTGTTCCGCGAATTCGCGCTCACCCTTGCCGGCGCGGTGGTTCTTTCGGGCATCATCGCCTTGACGATCACGCCGATGATGTCGGCGCGCCTGCTCAAAAAAGGCAATCACAGCCGCTTCCAGAAGTTCGTCGATCGCACCTTCGCGCGGCTGGAAAATCGCTACGAACGTCTTGTCGGCGGTTCGCTGAAATATCGACCGGTCACGCTGCTGATCGTGATCGTGCTGGTTGGCTTGACCGGCTTCATGTTCACAAAGACATCGAGCGAGCTGGCGCCTGAAGAAGATCAGGGCGCTCTCTTCGCGCTGGTGACGGCACCGCCCTACGCGACCGCCGAATACACCAATACCTACACAACCCAGATGCGCGGATTGACCGAAGATATTCCCGAGTTGCGGGCGAACTTCTCGGTTGTCGGCATGGGTGGTGCGACCAACTCGGCCTTTGCGCTCTGGGCCTTCAAGGACTGGGCGGATCGAGACCGGTCTCAAGCCGAAATCCAGCAGGATATCCAGGGCCGCATCTCCAAGGTCGCCGGTGTGGAGGCGCTGGTCTTCTCTCCGCCATCGCTGCCAGGTGCCGGTGGCGGTCTTCCGATCTCGCTGGTGCTCCAGACCACCGGTGAGTCCAGCCGCCTCTACGAACTGGCGGAACAGGTGCGCAAACAAGCGCAGGAATCCGGCCGCTTCATCGTGGTGCAAAACTCGCTGAAGTATGACGCCAACCAGGTTGTTGTGACCATCAATCGCGACCGCGCTGCTGCGCTGAACATTTCGGTTCGCGAGATCGGCGCAACGCTTGGCCTGATGGTTGGTGGCGGTTCGATCGCGCAGTTCGACCGCGATTCGAACAGCTACGACATCATCATGCAGGTGCCGCAGGAATATCGAAACAACCCGGAGAGGTTGGGCGAATTCTTTGTTCGCAGCACCACCGGCGAGATGGTTCCGCTGTCGGCGGTCGTGTCGATCAATACCGGCGTCACGGCCACGGCGATCGAGCAGTTCAACCAACTCAACTCCGCCACGATCTCGGCGCTGCCTGTGCCGAGCGTGACCACGGGTGAAGGTCTGTCGACGCTCGAAAACATCGCGCGTCCCCTCCTGCAGGACGGCTACTTCATCGATTATTCCGGTCAGTCGCGCCTTGAAGTCGAGCAGGGCAATACGATCCTGATCGCCTTCCTCGCGGCTGTCGTGGTGATCTATCTCGTGCTCGCGGCTCAGTTCGAGAGCTTCCGCGATCCGCTGATCATCATGATGTCGGTGCCCTTGTCGATCTTCGGCGCGATCCTGCCGCTCAACCTCGGTCTGGGAACGCTGAACATCTACACGCAGGTGGGTCTGATCACGCTGATCGGCTTGATCACCAAGCACGGAATTTTGCTTGTGGAGTTCGCCAACCAGCAGCGTGAAGAGCATGGGCTGAACCGCGTCGACGCCATTATCGCCTCGGCCAAGGTTCGTTTGCGCCCGATCTTGATGACCACGGCCGCCATGGCGCTCGGCATTGCGCCACTTCTGGTCGCGTCGGGTGCGGGTGCCGCAGCGCGTTTCGCGATGGGTCTGGTGATCGTCACCGGCATCCTGATCGGCACGATGTTCACGCTCTTCGTGGTGCCGATGTTCTACACTTTCCTTGCCCACAAGGAGACGCATGGCGAACGCCAAGCTAAGCACGACAAGCCGCTTGCCCTTCCCGCACCTGCTGAATAAGCGGGCAGCGTTCTGCCCATGAAGTATCCGGTTACACCTGATGGCCGGTACTTCGTGGTGCGGGGCAGGCTTTGGCGGACGAGCAAACCCGACCTCGGCGAGGCTGAGCGAGCGGGTTTGGTCAAGCAGTTGATGACGGAGCGCCGGGACATAGCCCTGGCGCGCCGTTCGCATGATGGGGACGCCGAAAAGCAAGCGCGTGGCCGCGTCGACCTAGCCAAGATCGGGCTGGGCGAACGCGGGCCGGTCTGGTGGACGGATGGAGCGCCCGATTACAACCGCAAGATGGCGGTGAACTCACCTTATGCCGACTGGTACAGCGCGCTGCAAAAACCCGAACCAGCGGCGTAACCCGTTGCGGTTCGATGCCAGCCGGTTCATGATTCCACCCGGAGGACGTATTCGGGAGGGTTGGAATGGCGGCTGCGCGGGACACCGAGAGCTTCGACTATATCATCGTGGGTGCCGGCTCGGCCGGCTGTGTGCTGGCCAATCGCCTGTCGGCTGATCCCAACACCCGCGTTCTCTTGCTCGAAGCCGGCGGCCGTGACCTCTACCATTGGATCCACATTCCCGTCGGCTATCTCTACACGATCGGCAATCCACGCACCGACTGGATGTTTCAGACCGAGGTTGAGAAGGGCCTGGGCGACCGGGCGATCGGCTATGCGCGCGGCAAGGTCCTGGGTGGATCGTCGTCCATCAATGGCATGATTTATATGCGCGGTCAGGCTGAGGATTATGACGGCTGGGCGCAGGCCGGCAACACCGGCTGGTCTTGGGCCGACGTGCTGCCGGTCTTCAAGAAGTTCGAGCGCTTCTATGATGGCGCCAGCGAATTTCACGGCGCCGAGGGCGAGTTGCGCGTCGACAAGCAGCGGCTGAAATGGGCGGTACTAGATGCTGTGCGCGATGCCGCGCAGGAGATCGGCCTGCCGCATTCGCACGACTTCAACACCGGAGATAATGAAGGCGTCGGCTATTTCCATGTGACGCAAAAGGGCGGTTTGCGCTGGAGCGCCGTGCGCGCCTTTCTCAACCCCGCCCGCAAACGCCCGAACCTGAAGATCACCACCAAGGCCACCGTCGAAAAGGTGACGGTGAAGGACGGCCGCGCCACTGGCATCGCCTACCGCGTGAATGGCCAGGAAATGCAAGCGCTGGCCGCGCGTGAGGTGATCCTGAGCGCCGGCGCGATCGGCTCGCCGCATCTGCTGCAACTGTCAGGCATCGGGGATGGCGAGACGCTGGGCGAACACGGGATCGATGTTGTGCGTCACCTGCCGGGCGTCGGCCGCAACCTGCAGGACCATCTGCAGATACGTGCCGTCTATGGCGTCACCGGCATTCCCACGCTGAACCAGTTCGCCAACTCACTGTTCGGCCGCGTGCGGATGGGGCTGGAATTCGCGCTGCGCCGCACCGGGCCGCTCACAATGGCGCCGAGCCAGCTCGGCATCTTCGCCAAAAGTAATGAGCGCTATGCGACCCCCAACATCGAGTTCCACGTCCAGCCGCTTTCCACCGAAAAGCTCGGCGAGCGGCTGCATGATTTTCCCGGCGTCACCGCTTCGGTCTGCAATCTGCGCCCGACCAGCCGTGGCTCGGTGACGCTGCGCTCGAAGGACCCGACCCAAACGCCGAAGATCGCGCCGAACTATCTGGCGACGCCGGAAGACGAGATGGTGGCGGTGGAATCGCTGCGCTATGCGCGCCGCTTGTTCGAGACCAAGGCCATGGCTCCCTACACACCGAGGGNNCAAGCCGGGACCGGAGGCGGTCAGCGACGACGATCTCCTGAAAGCCGCGCAACGGCTCGGCACCACGATCTTCCATCCGGTCGGCACGGCGAAGATGGGATCGGATTCGATGGCGGTCGTAGATGGCGATTTGCGCGTCCACGGCCTCCAAGGCCTACGCGTGGTGGACGCATCGGTTATGCCGACCATCACCTCCGGCAACACCAATGCGCCCACCATGATGATCGCGGAAAAGGCATCAGAAGCGATCCTGAAGGCCGCGCGCGCCTAAAGTCCCGGCACCTCCACCGGCCAGCGCAGCAGGGCCGCGCGGCCGGCATCGGTGATGTCATAGATCCCGCGCTCAGGGCTGACGAACCAGCCATAGACATTGCGGTGCAGGATCTTTTGCGCGTTGGGATTGGCCGGCCTGAGATCACGCGGCCGCTTCGGTCCATCCACCAGCATGGCGGCACAGGCCAGCGCTTCCTGGCGATAGGCGGTCATAATTGGCTGGCGTGTCATGC
>DCDI01000246.1:0-24706 GCA_002316345.1 Phyllobacteriaceae bacterium UBA1059
GCCCCGACGGCGCGCCATAAAGCGGCCAGCGGGTCCAGGCGGGCAGGGTCTGCAACGGGCGCAGCGGGGCGGCGAGGCGCGACAGGAAGCCTGACAGGGCACCCTTGCCATCCGTCTGCGACCAGCCTTGCGTGCCGGCAGTTCCGCGCGTGATCGCCACTAGGTTCAGCGCCTGACCGGCTGACAGCGGGTAGGCGACGAGATGAGCGGCCGGATCGAGGAAGGTCGATACTTTGTCGAAGCGGATGATGTCGGCAATGCCAAGCGCGTCGGCCGTGGCGCGATCGATCGTGGTGCGCCAGGCGGTCATGCCGGAAAACACGCTTTCGGCTGGCTGGCCCTCATGGGCGAAGCGACGCAAGCTGGACCACACGCCATCGGCGCCCACCAGAAGCGCCCCCTTGATCGTCGCGGTGCTGTTATCGCGCACAAGCGACAGGGTGACATCCTCGGTTCCGAACTCCGCACCGAGCACCTGAGCGCCTTTTTCGACCGTGATACGCGGTTCAGCCTTCACCGTCGCCAGCAAGGCCTGCTGGATCGCAGCGCGATGCGCCACGAGATAAGGCGCGCCATAGCGGGCAGCACTATCACTGATTGAGATTTCAGCGAGCTGGCGCAGCGTCGTGGCATCGCGCAAAACCACGCCTGTCGGTGCCACTGCATGCGGCAGAAGGTGATCGAGCACGCCGAGCCGGCGCAGAATATGCGTGGCGTTTGGAGACAGCTGAAGCCCAGCACCCACCTCGCCGAACTCGTGCGTGGCCTCGAACAGGCGTACGGAAAATCCTTCAGCGGCCAAGGCAAGTGCCGCCGTCAGGCCGGCAATGCCACCGCCTGCAATCAGGATCGGTCTATCGGGGGAGTCCATGCCTGCACGCGCAGCCCGTCAGGCCGCGTGCGCTTCGTAAAGGCTGCCGGCGGGCAGGCTTTCACCCGCGCCGAGCGTCGCATTGTAGCGGTAAAGCGTCGAGCAATAAGGACAGACCTTTTCGCTGTCGGCACCCATGTCCAGATAGACATGCGGGTGGTCGAAGGGCGGGTTTGCCCCCACGCACATGAATTCCTTGACCCCGACCTCAATAACCGGATGTCCGGCATCGTTCTGGAAATGCGGAATAGCGCCGCCAGCCATGACACGCTCCTCATGCTTGCTGACCGGCATCTGGAACAGAAATCGGGTCTTTGCAAGCCGCCGTGACGAAACTGTCGCAAAACCGCTGCATGACGCTACTATGTGCCGCGCTGCTTGCGGCAGTGAAATGGGAGATTGTGCATGAACGAGGTCAAGCCGGTGCGCGGCGAGTTGAAGGTCGGCGCAGTTGACGTGTCTGAACCGTCGGGCGGCAACCCCGATCGCTTCGTCAATCGCGAGTTCTCCTGGCTGCAGTTCAATCGCCGCGTTCTGGAAGAATCGCAGAACCCGCGCCATCCGCTGCTTGAGCGCATCCGGTTCCTGTCGATCTCGGCTGCCAATCTCGACGAGTTCTTCATGGTTCGCGTCGCCGGCTTAGCAGGGCAGGTGCGACAGGGCATCGCCGAAAAATCCGCCGATGGTCGCACGCCGGAAGAGCAACTGGAAAACATCCTGCTCGAAGTCGGTCGCCTGCAGGAAGATCAGGAAGCCAGCCTTGGCCAGCTCGGGCAATTGCTGAAGGCTGAAGGCATCGAGACCGTTAAGCCCGGTGCGCTCGCCAAGGATGAAAAGGCTTGGCTCGAAGCGCATTTCATGGACGCGATTTTTCCAGTCCTGACGCCGATGTCGATCGATCCTGCGCACCCGTTCCCGTTCATCCCCAACCTCGGCTTCACCATGGCGCTGGCGCTCAAGCACAAGCGCTTGAACGAGACGATGACGGCGCTGGTGCGCATGCCGCCCGCTTTGCGACGGCTGATCCGTCTGCCGGAAAAGGACAAGCAAGTACGTCTCGTTCTGCTGGAAGACGCGGTCGAGTTGTTCATCGGCAAACTGTTCCCCGGCTATCAGATGACGGCGTCGGGCACATTCCGCATCATCCGCGACAGCGACATAGAGGTAGAGGAAGAAGCCGAGGATCTCGTCCGCTTCTTTGAAACCGCCTTGAAGCGTCGCCGTCGCGGCCAGGTGATCCGCATCGAGTTCGACAGCGGCACGCCGGCCGAGCTGCGCGCTTTCGTGGCGCGGGAACTGGCGGTGCCGGAAAGCCGCGTCAGCGTCTTGCGCGGTCCTCTTGCGCTCAACCAGATCTCGGAACTGACGCAAATCCCGCGCGATGACCTGAAATTCGTGCCTTACAATCCGCGCTTCCCCGAGCGTGTGCGCGACCGCAATGGCGACTGCTTCGCGGCAATCCGGGAAAAGGACATCATCGTCCACCACCCTTATGAGAGCTTCGACGTGGTGGTGCAGTATCTGCGCCAGGCCGCCGCCGACCCGGACGTGCTGGCGATCAAGCAGACGCTTTACCGCACGTCGAACGACAGCCCGATCGTGCGCGCGCTGGCGGATGCGGCAGAAGCCGGCAAGTCGGTCACGGCTTTGGTCGAGTTGAAGGCGCGCTTCGACGAAGAAGCCAATATCCGCTGGGCGCGCGACCTTGAACGCGCCGGCGTGCAGGTCGTGTTCGGCTTCGTGGAACTGAAAACGCATGCCAAGATGTCGCTGGTGGTGCGGCGCGAAGAAGGCAAGCTGCGCAACTACGTGCATCTCGGCACCGGCAACTATCACCCGATCACCGCGCGCATCTACACCGATCTGTCCTACTTCACCTGCGACCCGCAGCTCGCCCGCGATGTTTCGCAGGTCTTCAACTTCATCACCGGCTATGCAGAGCCGACGGAAGAAATGCGGCTGGCGATCTCGCCATTCACGCTGCGCTCCAGCATCATCAAGAACATCGCAGCCGAGATCGAGCACGCCAAGGCAGGCCGTCCGGCGCAGATCTGGATGAAGATGAATTCGCTGGTCGATCCTGAAATCATCGACGCGCTCTATGATGCGAGCAGCGCCGGCGTGGATATCGATCTTGTGGTGCGCGGCATCTGCTGTTTGCGCCCGCAGGTGCCTGGATTGTCCGAGAACATCCGTGTGAAGTCGATCATTGGCCGCTTTCTGGAACACAGCCGCATCTTCTGCTTCGGCAATGGCGGTGGTCTGCCTTCGGATGGTGCGTTGATTTATATCGGCTCGGCCGATCTCATGCCGCGCAATCTCGATCGGCGCGTCGAGACCCTGGTGCCCATCACCAATCCGACTGTGCATGAACAGGTTCTCGGGCAGATCATGCTGGGCAACATCATGGACAACCAGCAAAGCTTTGAAGTACTGGCCGACGGCACGTCCCGCCGCATGGAATGGGACGGCAGCGAGGAAGCGTTCAACGCGCAGGAATATTTCATGACGAACCCGAGCCTGTCAGGCCGTGGCGACGCGCTGAAACAATCCGCACCCAAACGCATTACCCGCCAGAAGCGTAAGAAAGGGAGCGTTGAAGGCAACGCATGATCGCCATCTCTCAAGGGCGTCTGCAAGACCGTCGTCCGATCTCCATCATCGACATCGGATCGAACTCGATCCGATTGGTTATCTATGAGGGCATCGCGCGGTCGCCGACTGTGCTGTTCAACGAAAAGATGCTGGCGGGTCTCGGCCGCGGCATCGTTTCGACGGGCAGGCTCGATCCGGAAGCCGTTCAACGCTCGGTCGAAGAGTTCCGCCGTTTTAGGGCTCTCGCCGAACAGGCAGGCTCCGAAAGCTTGCATGTCATCGCGACCGCTGCTGCGCGTGAAGCGGAAAACGGCCCGGACTTCATCCGTCGCGCCGAGGACATTCTCGGCGTCGACATCAAGGTGCTGAGCGGGCGAGAAGAAGCCTACTACTCCGCGCTCGGCGTCATCTCCGGCTTCCATGATCCAGACGGCATCGCCGGCGATCTCGGCGGCGGCAGTCTGGAGCTGGTGGATGTCGAAGGCGACGTGATCGGCGACGGCATTACGCTGCCGCTGGGCGGCTTGCGTTTGCAGGACGTCACCAAAGGCTCGCCGCAAGCCGCCGTCGAGGTCATCCGCAAGCAGTTGGCGCGCGCCGATCTGCTCGAAGACGGCGAAAATCGCACCTTCTACGCGGTGGGCGGCACCTGGCGAAACCTTGCGCGCCTGCACATGATTTCGACGGGCTATCCGCTCAATGTCATGCATCATTACGAGATGGATCTGGAAAGCACCGCGCCTTTCCTGCGGCAGGTCGCACGCGGCGAACTGGACAAGATGAAGGGGATCAACCTGATCTCCAAGAATCGTCGCAGCCTGTTGCCTTACGGCGCTGCCGCTCTGCAGGAAATCGCCGCAGTCATGAAGCCGTCGCGCATCGTCGTGTCAGCGCTGGGTGTTCGCGAAGGCTACCTGTATTCGCTGCTGACCGAAGAAGAGCGCAAGACTGATCCGCTGGTCTCAGCGGCCGAAGAATTGGCGGTTTTGCGCGCGCGCTCCGTGACCCATGCTCATGAGCTTGCCGCCTGGACTGGCGAAACGTTGCAGGCACTTGGCGTCAAGGAGACCGCAGACGAAGCGCGGCTGCGGCACACCGCCTGTCTCGTGGCCGATATCGGCTGGCGAGCCCATCCCGAATATCGCGGCGTGCAGTCGCTCAACATCATCGCGCATGCGTCGTTTATCGGGGTCGATCATCCCGGCCGCGCTTTTATCGCGCTGGCCAACCTGTTTCGCCACGAAGGCGTGTTCCAGGATGGTTTCGCGCCCGAACTCGCCACGCTTGCGGGCACGCATTATCTCGAGCGCGCGCGACTGCTCGGCGCCATGATGCGCGTGGTTTACCTGCTGTCGGCTTCAATGCCGGGCGTGCTGCCACAGCTGAAGTGGGTGAAGCAGCCGAACGGCAACCTGGCGCTCGTTTTGCCGAAAGCACTCGCCCATCTTGCCGGCGAGCGGCCTGAGGGCCGGGTGGCGCAGCTTGCCAAGGTTAGTGGCAAGGCGCTGGAGATGCTGGTTGCCGATCAATAACGCACTGGAACAAGGCTGAAGACGATCTTCAGCCTTGTGCCTCGACCACGGCAATCCGGCGCTTCTCGAACTTGAGCGCGACCTGTCCCTTGATGAGCTTCAGTGCCTGTTCGCCGAACACTTCGCGACGCCAGCCCTGAAGGGCCGGCACGTTGGCGTCCTCGCCCTTTGAAGCGATCTGCTCTATGTCGTCGCTGGAAGCCAACATCTTCGGCGCGACCGACTGCTGTTCGGCCACGATGCGCAAGAGAACCTTCAACAGCTCAGCACCGGCACTCGTGCCTTCAGCCGGCTGCGCGTAGCGCGGCAACTTCGGCATCTCGTCCTTGGGGATGGCGAGGGCGGTGTTGATGACGGCAAGTAACTCGGTGGCTGTGGACGACCGCTCCCAGCCCTTCGGCGTCGTGCGCAGCCGTCCAAGCGCATGCGCATCCTTCGGCTGCTGCTGCGCAATCTCGTAGATGGCGTCGTCCTTCAGAACGCGTCCGCGCGGCACGTTGCGGCTGCGGGCTTCGCGCTCGCGCCACGCTGCGACATGCTGCACGACGGCGAGTTCGACCGGCTTGCGCAGCCGCATCTTCAGCCGCTTCCAGGCATCTTCCGGCTTCAGATCATAGGTCTCGGTAGCCGTCAGGATACCAGTTTCCTCGGCCAGCCAATGCGCACGGTCTTCCTGCTCCAGCTGAGACTTGAGGTGCAGATAGACCGGGATGAGGTAGGTCACGTCGGCCAGCGCATATTCGAGCTGCTTGTCGGATAGGGGGCGATGGCGCCAGTCGGTAAAGCGCGAGGACTTGTCGAGATGCGCGCCGGTAATCTTCTGCACCAGCTGATCATAAGAGACGCTCTCGCCGAAGCCGCAAACCATGGCGGCGATCTGGCTGTCGAAAACAGGCGAGGGCACCAGGCCGCCGAGGTGGAAGATGATCTCGATGTCCTGACGCGCAGCATGAAAGACCTTCATGACGGCAGGGTTTGCCATCAGCCGGAAGAAGGGCGCGAGGTCCAGACTTTCAGCAAGAGGGTCGATCAGGGCGTTGCGTTCAGGTGTNNGGTCGCCATCTGGATGAGGCAGAGCTCAGGCCAGAATGTGGTTTCGCGGATGAACTCCGTATCAACCGTCACGAAGTCAGCCTGCTCGAAGTCTGCAATGGCGTCTTCGAGTTCTGCCTGGGTCTGGATAAGGTTCATAAAACTGCTTTCGATTCCGTTTGCGCAGTTTTCAGCGCAAGCGCGGCACGTCAAGGCCGCAAGACGCCATTTACGTCATTCGCCCGCAAGCGGCGCCGACGAATTACGGCTGCGGCGCGTCAGTCGCGAAAACAAGGGCGAGGTGCGCAACAAGGCTGTAAAGCGGCTGCGCCTGGATGCCGGCACGGGCTCGCGAACGAACATGCGGTAGATCGTCACCACGATCAGAACGGCATAAACCACGCCGGTGAAAACGAACAGGGCCGGCGGGCCGAACACCTGCATGACATAGGCGGCGATCACGGGTCCGGCGATCGCGCCGATCGAGTAGAACAGCATCAGCGCCGCTGTCACCAGCACATACTCACCCTTTTCAGCGTAGTCGTTGGCATGCGCGGCGCACAGCGAAAACAGCGTCATCGCAAAGGCGCCGAAGATGAAGACAAGCGCAAAGTTCGCCAACACGTTGCTGCCTGCCAGGAAGGCCAGCGCGAAGGCGGCGATCATCGACACCACCGTGACGATCAACAGCACCTTTCGCCGGTCCCAGCGATCGGACAGCGAACCCAGCGGATATTGCAGAAGCACGCTGCCGATGATGCCGGCGCTGACGAAGATCACGATATTGGCTTCCGACATGCCGAGCTGCTGCGCGTAAACCGGCGCAAGCGTGCGGAACGACCCGTTGGTCACGCCGACCGCAACGCAGCCGATGGCGGCCAGCGGCGAGATGGCCCAGGCGCGCTTCAGGTCGAGCTTGACCTCGTCCGGCGCGACCGGGTTCGAGCGATCACCAAGCGAGACGGGAACAAGGGAGAGGGTGATCATCATCGTCATGATGCAGAAGATCGCGTAACCCTCCGTTCCGACGATCGGGATCAGGAACTGGCACCCGGTGACCGAACTGACATCGACGATGCGGTAAAGCGCCAGCACACGAGCCCGGTCCTTGTTGGATGCACCCTGGTTGAGCCAGCTTTCCATAACGGTGAACAGGCCGGAAAAGCAGAAGCCGGTGACGAAGCGCACGCCGGCCCATACAAGCGGGTCGATCCACAGGATCAGCATCAGCGTTGCGGCAGAGGCAATCGCTGCCAGTGTTGCAAAGGCGCGGACATGGCCGACGGCCTGCATGATGCGGGTGATCCACAGGCAGCCGATGAAAAAGCCTGCGAAATAGGAGGTTCCCATCCAGCCGATCATGGACGGCTGGAAGCCCTCGGCGGCACCACGAACCGCGATCAAGGTTGCCTGCAAACCGTTGCCGCCGAGCAAAATGCCGGCAGCAATCAGGAGGGGTATGAGGGGGCGCAGCGTCGACATGAACTTCCAAGGCGGGGCTTAAGCCAGACAATATGGAGCGCAAAACAGCGATATGACGATCCAAAACGCATGGATTAGCTGGACCAGTAGCATCCATTTGCGGATGGGGGAGAACAGGATTGCGCCCCGTGAGAGCGCGTTCTTGACAAACCGGACCCTGCATGCGCTTTTCGCGCCGATTTTGGTCCCCGCAACTTGTGGGTGACTTCCAGCGCATCCGTACCACCCGGGAACTGTCATGCACCGCTATCGCAGCCACACCTGCGCTCAACTCCGTAAGGCCGATGTCGGCCAGTCCGTCCGTTTGTCCGGCTGGGTTCATCGCGTCCGCGATCATGGCGGTCTGCTCTTCATCGACCTGCGCGATCATTATGGCCTGACCCAGATCGTCGCCGATCCGGATTCGCCCTGCTTCAAGATCGCGGAAACGGTTCGCGGCGAATGGGTGATCCGCGTTGATGGCGAGGTGAAAGAGCGCCTGGCCGATACCGCCAACGCCAACCTGCCGACCGGCGAGATCGAGATCTTCGCCAAGGAAATGGAAGTGCTGTCGGCCGCCAAGGAGCTGCCGCTTCCCGTTTTCGGTGAGCTGGACTATCCGGAAGACATCCGCCTGAAATACCGCTTCCTCGATCTGCGCCGCGACACGCTGCACAAGAACATCGTGCAGCGCACAAAGATCATCGCCGAGATGCGCAAGCGCATGAATGAGTCGGCCTTCACCGAATTCTCGACGCCGATCCTGACGGCATCGAGCCCGGAAGGCGCGCGCGACTTCCTTGTGCCGTCGCGCATCCATCCCGGCACCTTCTACGCGCTGCCGCAGGCGCCGCAGCAGTATAAGCAGCTGATCATGGTGTCGGGCTTCGACCGTTACTTCCAGATCGCGCCCTGCTTCCGCGACGAGGACCCGCGCGCCGACCGTTTGCCGGGCGAGTTCTACCAGCTCGACCTGGAAATGAGCTTTGTGGAACAGGAAGACATCCTGCAGACCATGGAGCCGGTGCTGCGCGGGGTGTTCGAGACGTTTGCCGAGGGCAAGCCGGTCACGCAGTCCTTCCCGCGCATCAAGTATGATGACGCGATCCGCAAATACGGCTCCGACAAGCCTGATCTGCGCAACCCCATCGAGATGCAGGCCGTGTCCGAGCATTTTGCGGGCTCGGGCTTCAAGGTCTTTGCAGGCATCCTCGCCAACGATCCCAAGGCGGAAGTTTGGGCTATTCCCGCCAAGACCGGCGGCAGCCGCGCGTTCTGCGACCGCATGAACTCCTGGGCGCAGGGCGAAGGGCAGCCGGGTCTTGGCTACATCTTCTGGCGCAAGGAAGGCGACAAGATCGAAGGCGCAGGGCCGATCGCCAAGAACATAGGCGAAGAGCGTACCGAAGCCATCCGCCGGCAGCTTGGCCTGGAAGATGGCGACGCCGTCTTCTTCGTGGCTGGCAACCCCGCGAAGTTCTACAAGTTCGCAGGCGATGCCCGCACGCGGGCCGGCGAGGAGCTGAACCTTGTCGATCGCGACCAGTTCGCACTGTGCTGGATCATCGACTTCCCGTTCTTCGAATGGAACGAAGACGAGAAGAAGATCGACTTCGCGCATAACCCGTTTTCCATGCCGCAGGGCGGCATCGAGGCGCTGAACGGGCAGGATCCGCTGTCGATCAAGGCGTTCCAGTACGACATGGTCTGCAACGGCTTCGAGATCGCGTCCGGCGGTATCCGCAACCACCTGCCGGAAACGATGGTGAAGGCGTTCGAGATGGTCGGCCTGTCGCGCGACACGGTGGAAGAGCGCTTCGGCGGTTTGTATCGCGCGTTCCAGTACGGCGCCCCGCCGCATGGCGGCATGGCGGCTGGTATTGACCGCGTGGTGATGCTTCTTTGCGGCGCCAAGAACCTGCGTGAGATCACCATGTTCCCGATGAACCAGCAGGCCTATGATCTGCTGATGGGCGCACCGTCGGAAGCCACGCCGCAGCAGCTGCGCGAGCTTGAGCTGCGCACCGCGCCGAAGAAGAAGGACTGAGGCGGGCGGCTTTTCAGCCGCTTCATCTCTTCTTGAGATAAATAAAAAAGCCCGGCGCGAGCCGGGCTTTTTTGTTGAGCGGTAAAACCGTGTCAGTCGTTGGCGGTAACGCTGACGCCGAGCTGGTTGATGATTGCCTTCGGAGCATCCGGGCCGCGCGCCATCATGCCGGTTGCGGCAAGCTGGGCGAAGGGCAGGGGCTGAGCAGGCTTCGCGGTGATTTGCAGGCTCTTCGGATCATCTAGGAAGCTGTTGACGGCAGCGGTTACCGACTGCGCAAATTCCGGCATGTTGAGCTGTGCCAGACCGAACGGCACGATAGCCTTGGCCTGGTTGACGAGGGCTTCCGGCGTCGTGTTCTGCTTCTTGGCGATGGCGCCGATGACCTTTTCGGTCAGCGAATCGTCTTCGAAGCGGATGGTCGCCTGGTTGAAGATGACCTGCTGCATCAGGCCGAGCATGGCCATGCCCTGAGCGGACTGATCGGCTTCTGGCGCTGCTGCCATCTTCTCGGTGGTTTCGCGCATGGTCTTGATCAGCGCCGGCGTGTAGCCGCCGAGATCGAAGGTGACGCTGAGCGTGCCGGCATCGTCGACGATGAAGTCGTTCTTCTTGATCAGGAGCTTGCCGTCCTTGGTGTTCCAGGAGGCTTCCATCTGGATCTTGCCGGTAACGGTCTCGTAGCCGAGATCCGAGAGGGTCGGCTTCACATCCGGCGTTGCCAGTTCAAACAGGTCGCTGCTGAAACGGTTGGCCGCGATCGTAATGTCATAAGCGCCGCTGCCGGCCGTGGTCTCGGTCGCCGAGCTGCTGAGGTCTTCGATCGTCAGCACGCGCTTGCCGCCGAGTTCAACGGTGGCGCTGTCGGCCTTGGCGTTCTCATAAGGCGTCATGCCGGCAGCGGCAGCGGCATCGAACGGCAGTTGGGCGCCCTTCACTTCGATACCCTTGGCCGTGACCGTCGCGCCTTCCTGCATGACGGAATAATCCGACAGCGCGATCGAGCCGACGAGGTAGTGATCGCTTTCTTCCGAGATGTCGGAGAAGGTTACGTCGCCGAGCTGAACCGGCTGCGTCGCGCCTGGAACCGTGCCCCTCACGCCCTTCGCAACCACTTCCGACTCATCGCCGGTCAGGTCGCTCCATTCCAGGATGGTGCCCTGCTCGGCCGACAGCGCCTTCAGGCGCGTACCGAATTGCTCAAGCTCGAAGGCCTGCGCACCCGTGATGGGCAGGATAAGCGCAAGTGCGGTGAAAGACAGGGTTGAAGCCAGCGGCAAACGAATGGTCATGCTGATGATCCCGTTAAAAACAATGGTTCGGTCACTCTTGATCGTTTCAATCCGAGATCATCCCGGCAAGAGCAAGGCGAATCGTGTTCGAAGACGATGATGGGCAAGAATTTCGGTGCTCTGCCCATAACACCGGCACTTTGCTGAAACTGCGTACGAAAAGCAAACGCGCTTCTATCCACAGAACTCACAGGCTGAACGGCTGGTTTACGCCGCTGTTCTGATCTTGTTCTTGCCGCGAATCGCTGCGACCGTTACGCCGAAACCATGGGAAAAAGCCTTGTTCCGCCGCCGGATAATGGCGGCAACGCCATTGAACCGGTCGACCTGAAGCGGGCGCTCGAGGAGCGCTACCTCGCTTACGCGCTTTCGACCATCATGCATCGTGCTCTGCCGGATGTTCGCGACGGGCTGAAGCCGGTGCATCGCCGCATCATGCACGCCATGCGGCTGTTGCGCCTCAACCCCGATCAGGGCTTTGCCAAATGCGCTCGCATCGTGGGCGAGGTGATGGGCAAGTTCCACCCCCATGGCGACCAGTCGATCTATGATGCGCTGGTGCGTTTGGCGCAGGACTTTTCCGTTCGCTATCCGCTGGTCGATGGGCAAGGCAACTTCGGCAATATCGACGGCGATAGTGCTGCGGCCATGCGCTACACCGAAGCGCGCATGACCGATGTTGCGACAGCACTTCTGGAAGGCATTACCGAGGATGCCGTCGATTATCGCCCGACCTATAATGAGGAAGACGAGGAACCCGTCGTTCTGCCCGGCGCCTTCCCGAACTTGCTGGCCAACGGTTCCTCGGGCATTGCCGTGGGCATGGCGACCTCGATCCCGCCACATAATGCGGCCGAGCTTTGCGATGCAGCCCTTCATCTGATCGACAATCCCGACGCGCCGCTGGAATCGCTGCTGCAATGGGTGCAGGGGCCCGACTTCCCGACCGGCGGCATCGTGGTCGATTCGCGCGCCGTGATTCAGGAAGCCTATGAAACCGGACGCGGTGGTTTCCGGCTGCGAGCGCGCTGGGAAAAGGAGGACTTGGGACGCGGCACCTGGACGGTGGTCGTCACCGAAATCCCCTATGGCGTGCAGAAGGGCAAGCTGATCGAGAAGATCGCAGATTTGCTGATCGCGCGTCGTTTGCCGCTGCTGGAAGACATTCGTGACGAGAGCGCGGAAGATATCCGTGTCGTGCTGGTGCCCAAGAGCCGGTCGGTTGACCCCGGCCTTCTGATGGAATCGCTGTTCAAGCTGACCGAGCTCGAAACGCGCTTTCCGCTCAACATGAACGTGCTGTCGCGCGGCAAGGTACCGAACGTCCTGTCGCTGAAGGGCGTGTTGCAGGAGTGGCTGGAGCACGGCAAGGATGTCCTGATCCGCCGGTCCAAGCACCGTCTCGCGGAAATCGAGCGCCGGTTGGAAATCCTTGGCGGTTACCTCATCGCCTTTCTCAACATCGACGAGGTGATCCGCATCATCCGCGAGGAGGATGAGCCCAAGCAGGTGATGATCGCGCGCTGGGACCTGACCGACATCCAGGCCGAAGCCATCCTGAACCTGCGCTTGCGCCAGCTGCGCAAGCTGGAAGAGTTCGAAATCCGCAAGGAATTCGACGCGCTATCGGCCGAAAAGGCCTCGATCGAAGCGCTGCTCGACTCGCCCGAAAAGCAGTGGCAGACGNNCTTCGGTCCGGACACCGAGATCGGCAAGCGCCGTACGACGTTCGCGGATGCGCCCGACGTTGACCTCGGCGACATCCACCAGGCGATGATTGAGAAGGAACCGGTCACCGTCGTTATTTCCGAAAAGGGCTGGCTGCGGGCGCTGAAGGGGCATCTAGCGGACTTCTCAGCGCTGACTTTCAAGGAAGGCGACCAGCTCAAGCTCGCTTTCCATGCGCAGACCACCGACAAGATCCTGGTCTTCACCACCGGCGGCAAGTTCTACACGATTGGCGCCGACCGGCTGCCGGGCGGTCGCGGCCATGGCGAGCCGATCCGCATCATCGTGGACATGGAAAACGATCAGGCGATCGTCACCGCTTTTGCGCATCAGCCGGGGCGGCGCCTGCTGCTCGCTTCGCATGGAGGCTACGGCTTCCTGGTGCCGGAAGACGAAGTGGTCGCCAACACCCGCAAAGGCAAGCAGGTGATGAACGTCAAGATGCCGGACGAGGCCAAGCGCTGCGTTCCGGCCAATGGCGATCAGGTCGCGATCGTCGGCGAAAACCGCAAGATGCTGGTGTTCCCGCTGGGTGAAGTACCGGAGATGGCGCGCGGCAAGGGTGTTCGGCTGCAGCGCTTCAAGGATGGCGGGATGTCCGACATCAAGGTGTTCACGCTGGAACAGGGCCTGAGCTGGCACGATTCGGCCGACCGCACCTTTACCCGCCGCGCGGCCGAGCTTGTTGAATGGACGGCCGAGCGTGCGACCGCGGGGCGTGTCGTGCCCAAGGGCTTCCCGCGCAACAACCAGTTCACCTAGAGCATTTCCGGCGAAAGAAGAATCGCCGAAAGTGCTCTAGCTCATTGTTTAGACGCAATTTCCGGACGCAAACCGCTCCGCACTTTTGCTGGAATTGCTTTAGGCTGGCGACGTCAGCCATTCGGCGGCGTAGTCGGTGCGGGAAACGCCGGTAAAGCGGCGCAGCCGCTCAATCTCGGCTTCGAGGCCTGTGACCAACGCAGCGGAGACACGCACGCGCTTTTCCGGCCAGAAGCGGCGGACGCTCATGACGTCGTTCGGGCGATCCGCCTTCATGTCGATGCGGCCGACGATGGTGTCGCCGCGTAGAACGGGAAAGACGTAGTAGCCGTATTTGCGCTGCGCTTCCGGCACGAAGACCTCGATGCGGTAATGGAAATCGAAGATGCGCTCGGCGCGGCCGCGATCGCGCAGCAGCGGATCGAAGGGGCTGAGCACGCGCACCCGTGTCGGTGGCTCGGGCACTGCGTCGAGTTCCACCAGCGTGGCGGGGAAGGCGAAGGCGGTACGCGGCTTGGAACCGTCAGCGCTTTCGATGCGAACCTCCTCCAGCCGGCTGCGGTTTGCCGCAACCCATTCCTCCACCTCAGCCGGCTTCAGCAACTGGAAGAAGGCGGCGATCTGTCCACGCGTGCCGAAGCCGAGCCGTGCCAAGGCCGCCGTGCACGCCCAATCGACAAAGGTGTCATGGTCGACGGTTTGCTCGCGATGGGCGACCGGGATGACGCGTTCCGTGAGGTCATAGACCTTCTGGAAGCACTCACGCCGGCTGATCTGCAATTCGCCGGTGCGCCAGAGATATTCGAGCGCGGCCTTTGAGGGATGCCAGTCCCACCAGCCGGTGGAGGGCTTGTCGCGCGCTTCGAAGTCGCGCGCCATGACAGGGCCCTCCCGGCGGATGCGTTCGAGGATGGCATCAGCGGAGTGAGCGAAGTCGCTGCCGAAATGCATCGGCCTCAGTGCCAGACGCTCCTTCTCCCGGATGAAGCGGTGTTTCCAATAAGGGAAAAAGGAAACCGGGATGACCGACGCATCATGCGTCCAGTGCTCGAACAGGGTGCGTTCGCGCTCGATCAGGCGGTGCAACTGCGCCTGCTTGTAGGTCTTGTTTCGGGCAAACAGGATCTGATGATGCGCGCGCTCAACGATCGCGATGCTGTCGACCTGCACATAGCCGAGCCGCTCGATCACGGCCTGAAGTTCGGGCAGCGTCTGCGCACGATGCGGCGGATCGGAAAGGGCCTGGTGGTGGATCAGGAGGCGGCGTGCAAGGCGGTTCGGGATCAGCTGCTGCATGAATAGGAGGTAGCCTTTTGCCCGCCAGCCTCAAGTCAGATGTCTCAAGTCGGATGGCGTAAGGCGAGTGATGCGCGGCGTCGTCGTCCTTGCGCGATCTGCCATGCCGAATGCGCGATCAGCGTCACGATCAGGATCGCGCCGCCGATCAGGCTCGCATTTGTCGGGACTTCGGTGAAGATCATCCAGACCCAGATCGGAGCCAGCACAGTTTCAAGCAGGTAGAACATCGCGACTTCCGGCCCCGACAGATACTTCGGCGCATTGGCAAGGCAGAAGAAGGCGATGGGGATGACGACGAAGCCGTCGAGCATGATCCATTGCGGCGCTTCAGCCTCGAAGCCGACACGCGCGACCATGACGAGCGCGATGCACAAAGCCGGGATCACGGCCATCAATGAGGCAAACCCCATGTCGCGTCCGCTCCAGCGGCTGATCGTGATGGCGGTTGCGATCAGGAAGGCAGAGCACATGGCGAGCGCGTTGCCGACGAGATTGCCGGTGCCGATGCCGGCGTGAACGATGATCAGCACCCCGACGATCATCAGGAAAATTGCGGCAAGCGTTGCCGGTTTTGGCCGCTCTTTCAGGAAAATCCAGGACAAAACGGCGGCAAAAGCGGTGTTGAACGCCAGGATAAAGACGAGATCGGCCGTCGTTGTGTGAAACACGGCGAGCAGGAACGTCATCGAAGAGAGCGAGTAAAGCCCCGCAACGATCAGCCCAATGCGGCCGGGGATCAGCGGTGGGAGCTTCATGCCGAGGCCACGCAGGATCGACCAGATCACCAGCGTGGAAACCAGCGTTGTGCTGGTGCGGATCAGAAGTGCGCTCCAGCTGTTGGCGTGGCCGAGCTTGACCAGCGGGATGTCGATCGTGAGAACGAGCCCGCCAAGGGTCGCCAGAAGCAGGCCGCGCGCATGCGGCGAAAGCGAATGGAACAAGCGAATCTTCCCCCGGGGTCTCGCCCGAGTTAGGTCGACTTCACTTGTCCTGTCCAACCTCATCTGTGCGGAAGCGCTCCCAACCCTTTGGTCCAAGATGCTCCTGCGGCTGGAAGCGGACCTTGTAGGCCATCTTGCGCGAGCCATTCACCCAGTAGCCCAGATAGACATGCGGCAGGCCCATGGAGCGGGCGCGGGCGATGTGGTCGAGGATCATGAAAGTGCCGAGCGAGCGGTCTTCGAGCTCGGGGTCGAAGAAGGAATAGACCATCGACAGCCCGTCGCCCATGCGGTCGCTGAGCGCGACGGCAACGAGATCGCCCACGCCCTTGCCGGTGATGAACGTATCAGGGCCACGGCGACGATATTCGATGACCTTGGTTTCGACATGGCTGTCTTCAACCATCATTGCATAATCGAGCACGCTCATTTCCAGCATGCCGCCGCGTTTGTGGCGGGCCTCGAGATAGCGGCGGAAGAGGGAATATTGCTCGGTGCTGGGTTCCGCATCATGCATGTCGCCGACGAGATCGTTGTTGCGCGCGGCCACTCGCTTCATATTGCGGGTGGGCTCGAACTCGTTGACGAGGATGCGGGTGGACACGCAGGCCCGGCAGGTCTCGCAGGCCGGGCGATAGGCGATGTTCTGGGAGCGGCGGAAGCCGCCCTGGGTCAGCAGATCGTTAAGGTCCTTGGCGCGGTCGCCGATCAGATGCGTAAACACCTTCCGCTCGAACTGCCCTTCAAGATAAGGGCAGGCGGTGGGTGCCGTCAGAAAGAACTGCGGCGAAGGAGGCTGGTGATGCGTCATCGATGCCGAAGCGGCTCACTCGTTTCGAGCGTAGGTTGAACCGCTCGCGCAAAAGGTCAACTCACAAAGATTGATCCGCGAGGTGACGCAGCCGCCGATCAGCGATCCGTGCGGATGACGGCAGTGCCGAGCAGCAGGTCATGCAGCGTGCGCTTGCGGTCGATGAACAGGGACGCGAGCAGGATCAGCGGCGTCAGGATCACGTTACCGGCCCAGAACAGGACCGAGTGAACCACCGCCAGAACGCCGTCCACGCGCCCGCCATCAAGGCGCTCGAGCCGGATCGACATCGCGCGCATGCCAAGCGTCGCTTGCCGCGGCGAGCCCATGGTCGAAAAGACATAAACCAGCGCGATGAGCGGGGTGAGCATGCCGAACAGCATCCAGCCCAGACCAAGCGTGATGATGCCGAGGAAGCCGACGATGACGCTGACCGGGATCAGCAAAAGAAGCACGATGGCATAGTCGATGCAGAAAGCGAGGATGCGACGCCGGCGGACACCATCATACAGCCTGACATCATCGAGGCTGCGGTAGAGCGCGCCAGTCTGATCCATCGTGGCAGTGTGTTGAGTCGACATCGCGGTCCTTCCATTGGTTACCCCATGGAGATGGCGATTTGCCTAAGCAACTTCAAGCGATGGAACGGCGCCTCTTAGACGCGCCTTGGCAGCAGGCTTGTGATGCCGATGGCGATCCAGCCGAGGATCATCAGCGTGCCGCCGGTGGGTGCCGCCATAGGGAACAGGCCCTCGGCTCCGTAATGTCTGATGATCAGGTCGGTCGCAAACAGCGCGACGCCGACAAACAGCAGCCAGGCGGCGAGCCGCAGCGGCTTAGACGCTCCGAGCAGGCCGACAGCCAGAAGGGCCGGTGCATGCATCAACAGAAAGGACGCGCCGGTGGCGATCGGTCCGCCGCCGCTATGCGTCGCGACCGCTGAGAAGGCCACACCAGCAGCACCGCAAAGAGCGGAGGCGACGCAAAGACCGCGATCCGGCACGGCTGCGATCATGATGCGAGGAGTTCCGCCACATCGGGCGCGAAATAGGTCAGGATGCCGTCGCAACCTGCGCGCTTAAAGGCCAACAGGCTTTCCAGCATGGCGCGTTCGCAATCGATCCAGCCACTGGCGGCAGCCGCCTTGATCATCGTGAACTCGCCCGACACCTGATAGGCGAAGGTCGGCACTGCAAAAGTTTCCTTCAGCCGGTGCACGATGTCGAGATAGGGCATGCCGGGCTTCACCATCAGCATATCGGCGCCCTCGGCGAGATCCTGCTCGGCTTCGCGCATGGCTTCGTCTGAGTTGGCGGGGTCGAGATAGTAGGTCTTCTTGTCGCCCTTCAGGAGACCGCTGGTGCCGATCGCCTCGCGGTAAGGACCGTAAAAGGCCGACGAAAACTTGGTCGCATAGGACATGATCGCGACATCTTGAAAGCCTTCGGCGTCCAGTGCGTCGCGGATAGCGCCGATGCGGCCGTCCATCATGTCGGACGGCGCGATGATGTCGGAGCCGGCATGCGCCTGGGAAAGCGCGGCCGCCACAACCTGGTCGACGGTCTCGTCATTGACGATGATGCCGTCGCGCAAAATGCCGTCATGGCCGTGATCGGTGAACGGGTCGAGTGCGGCGTCCGTGATGATGCCGATGTTGGGTGCAGCATCCTTGATCGCGCGAGTGCCGCGATTGATCAGGTTGTCGGCATGACAGGCATGCGAGCCGGTCTGATCCTTCAGCGCGTGCTCAATGTAAGGGAAGGTGGCGATTGCGGGAATGCCGAGCGATGCGGCGCGCTTGGCTTCCTGCGCGGCCATATCCACCGACAAGCGGAACACGCCGGGCATGGCGGGCAGGGGCTCGCGCTTGTTCTCGCCATCAACAAGGAAGATCGGCCAGATCAGGTCGTCGACAGTCAGCCTGTTTTCCTGAACCAGCCGGCGCGACCAATCTGCCTTGCGTGTGCGGCGCAGGCGGCGGCTTCCGGTAATTTCGTCGACGCTTCGGCCGATCCGTGTCGGCGCGCGGTATATCCTGTCCATGGCAGATGCCCTTTCTCAGAGCGGGCTCATAGCACAAGGGCTGTGCGCGCACCACGCAGCAAGCCTGCGGCATTGACGCCACGCGGGGCGAACCGTAAGCCCGAAGCTTGTCTGTGCGAGCTGGCTTTGGGCGCGATGACTTGGGAGAGGTGGTCATGAAAGTGGATTTCGGCGGCGGCGAAGAGATCGCCTTCGAGCGCGTCGGCAGGGCCGGCGTCGTCACCCTCACGCGACCGAAGGCGTTGAATGCGCTGACCCATGGCATGGTAAAGGCGCTAGCGGCAGCTCTGACAACCTGGGCTACAGAAAGCGACGTCGCCGTCGTGGTGGTCAAAGCGGAAGGCCGGGCCTTCTCGGCCGGCGGCGACATTCTTGATGTGTATCGCCGTGGCAAGGCGGGCGAGCATCCGGTCGCCTTCTTTGCGGACGAGTACCGGCTGAACACGCAGATCGAATCCTACCCCAAGCCTTATATCTCGCTGACCGACGGCATCGTCATGGGCGGCGGTGTCGGTATCTCTTTTCACGGTTCGCATCGGGTGATCAGCGAGAATGCGCTGTTTGCCATGCCGGAAGTCGGCATCGGCTTCTTTCCCGATGTCGGCGGCAGTCATCTTCTACCGAAGCTGCCGGGCTCCTTCGGCCGCTATCTTGCGCTGACCGGCGATCGTATCCGCGCCGGCGACATCATGGCGTCGGGCATGGGCACGCATTTCGTGCCATCCGCCAGCCACCCGCTGCTGGTCGAGGAACTGGCCTCCTCAGGCAATCCGCGTGCAGCCCTCGCCAAGTTCATCACGGAAGAGCCGGCGCGTGAGATCGATGATGGCGCGCTGCATACGATCTCCAAGCTGCTGTCGGTGGATCGCTTCAAGGAGGTCATCGCCGGCCTGCAGCGTGCCGCGCCGCGTGACGAGTTTGCGCAAAAGCTGCTCGACACCATTTCCAAGCGCTCGCCGACCAGCCTGCATGTCACCTTCAAGCAGATCCGCGATGGTGAGATGCTGACGATGCCAGAATGCATGCAGATGGAATATCGCATTCTCAACCGCATGCTGCAGGGTCATGACTTCTATGAAGGCATCCGCGCGGCGCTGATCGACAAGGGCTCGACACCGCAATGGAAGCCGGCTGACATCACTGCTGTGTCCAACGCCGATGTTGAAGCCTATTTCGCGCCGCTCGGCGAAGGGGAACTGCGTCTGTGATTGCCGGCCCAGCCAGGATCGCGGTTGCCGCGCCGACCCTTGCCGAACGCGCGCTTGCCTTCCTGCATCGGCTGGTTGCCGTGTACTGCCTCCTGTTCGGCATCCTGTACTGGATCCGCTTGATCGGCCTGAACGACGGCGTCACCTGGCGCTTTGATACGATGCCGATCTATTGGCAGGCGGCCGGCGTCGTGCTCGCCGTGTTCTTCCCCTTCGCTGCCATCGGCCTATGGATGCTGGCCTCCTGGGGACCGGTTCTATGGCTGATCTGCGCGATCACTGAAATCGTGATGTATGTCGGTTTCCCGCAGGTCTTCGGATGGCGCATTGGCGCGGTTGCCGTGCATTTCACCGTTGCCGCGCTTTATCTGATCATGCGGTTGGTTATTTATTTCCAAAAGAAAAGGTTGGCGTAAGTCGTTGTTAAGCCTCTTTCAAATGGAGGCTTGGAAAGCTCTGGTTAAGCTTGGCGTTTAAGTCGAATTTTAGGTGCGACGGTTATGGTCATGCCCAAGGTGAGATCAAAAAAACAATCACCAGGCGTCAACACGAGAGGCACAACCGATGAACACGCGACAGGCCGCCAAGCCCGCACCGGCGCAAGACGAACGCCGCGAAGCAATCCGCACGCTTTACATGGAAGCCCTTCAGCTCGTTGAGCGGCTGCATCGCCGGTTGCTCGACGTGATCAAGGATGAGTTCGACCGCAACGGCCGCAGCGACATCAACGCGATCCAGGCGCTGCTCCTGTTCAACATCGGCAATGCCGAACTCACCGCCGGGGAACTGCGCTCACGCGGTTATTATCTCGGCTCCAACGTTTCCTACAACCTGAAGAAGCTGGTCGATCTCGGCTTCATCAACCACCAGCGTTCGCGCATCGACCGCCGCTCCGTGCGCGTCAGCCTGACGCCAAAGGGCCAGGAAATCGAGAAGATCGTCGCCGGCCTTTATGAGCGCCATATCGGCTCCATCGAAGCTGTCGGCGGTATCAACCACGACGAGTTCAACCAGATGAACAAGTCGCTGCAGCGCCTCGACCGCTTCTGGAACGACACGATCGCCTACCGGATGTAGGTCCCGTCCATTCTCTGGGCTCGAGGGAGAACCTCGATGAAACGGCGCCTCGGTTTGATCTCCGGGCGCCGTTCCTGCGTCTGCGATGCAACACATTTGCGTGTGCCTTGCTTGATCCAGGGCGATGAAGATCAAGGTGATACGGCAGGCCACGCTGCCGCCATATTCGAGTGACACGGCGATTGTCATGGAACGGGCGTTTGAAAGCCTGGAACGACCCGATCGGCGTTGCGTTGCAGCGTGATCGAGGATCGAGCGGCTCAATGGCCATCCGTTGATTGGTAACTTGTTAAGCCTGTTTTCCTATCGTGACGGATCGATGCCGAGTTCAGACGTGTCCGAGTGACCGCAGACAACGTGGATAGATGATGAAAACAACCCGCCGCAATTTTCTGACCGCAGCCGGTGCTCTGGCTGGAACGGCGCTTGCCGCGCCTGCGTTCGCTCAGGACATTCTCGACGACGTCTTCCAGTCCAACCGTCGCGGCGGCTGGAACGACCAGTTCGATGCTAAGGCAGCCGGCGGCGAAGCGGTTCAGTCCGCTATCCCGATCTATAGCCACGAAACGCTGATGTATACGCAGCAGGCGATTACCGAATATCAGAACATCGTCGCCCAGGGAGGCTGGAACGAGGTGCCGTCGGGCAACAAGCTGCAGCTTGGCGTTGTTCATCCGGACGTTGAGGCCATGCGCCGCCGCTTGATGATCTCGGGCGACCTGTCGCAGCGCGCCGGCCTGTCGCAGTCCTTCGATACCTACACCGATGCCGCTCTGAAGCGCTTCCAGCGCCGTCATGGCCTGCCGGCCGATGGCGTCACGGGCAAATACACGTATGCCGCGATGAACGTATCGCCGCAAATCCGGCTTGGTCAGCTGCAAACGAACCTGAACCGCCTCAACCAGAACATGGGCTCTTATCAGGATCAGCGCTATGTGATGGTCAACATTCCGGCGGCGCAGATCGAAGCCGTGGAGAACGGTCGCGTAGTTTCGCGCCACACGGCAATCGTGGGCAAGATCGATCGCCAGACGCCCTTGATTGATTCCGCGATCAACGAAGTGATCGTCAATCCCTATTGGAACGCGCCGGAGTCGATCGTCCGCAAGGACATCATTCCGTTGATGCGCAAAAACCCGAACTATCTGCGCGACAACAACATCCGCATCCTGGCCGCCGATGGTTCGGAGATCGATCCGCTATCGATTGACTGGTCGACCGAAGATGCTGCCAAGATGCATTTCCGCCAGGATCCGGGCAAGATCAACGCCATGGCTTCGGTGAAGATCAACTTCCCCAATAGCCATGCGACCTACATGCATGACACTCCGCAGCAGAGCCTGTTCAACAACCTCATGCGCTTCGATTCGTCGGGCTGCGTACGCGTCCAGAACGTGCGCGATCTCGTGACGTGGCTGCTCCGTGATACGCCGGGCTGGAGCCGCCAGCGCTTCGAAGACACGATCCGCAGCGGCCAGAACACGCCCGTCCAGCTTTCGCAGGCCGTGCCGGTGCACTTCACTTATGTGTCGGCCTGGTCGACGGGTGACGGCGTCGTGCATTTCCGCGATGACGTTTATGCACTGGACGGCAATCAGGAATTGCAGATGTCGCAGGCGATCTGATCGCCTCTGCTTCCAAGATCAAAGGCCGCCTTCGAGGCGGCCTTTTTCGTTTCGGCACCGGTGTCGGAAACACAGCAGAAAAATGCGGTTCCGGCTCGTGGCGAGCGCGCACCAAGTGTGATAGTGCGCGCTCAATCTTCCCGTTCGCTTCGTAAAGGATCCTGCGATGGCTTCTTCGACCAATGCCTTCTTCACCACCTCGCTGGAAGAGCGGGATCCGGAAATCTTTGGTTCCATCCGCGACGAACTGGTTCGCCAGCGCCACGAGATCGAGCTGATCGCCTCGGAAAACATCGTGTCGCGCGCCGTGCTGGAAGCGCAGGGCTCGATCATGACCAACAAATATGCCGAAGGCTATCCGGGCAAGCGCTACTACGNNGTCGTGGATGTCGCCGAAACGCTGGCGATCGAACGCGCCAAGAAGCTGTTTGACTGCAACTTCGCCAATGTCCAGCCGAACTCCGGCAGCCAGATGAACCAAGCCGTGTTCTTGGCGCTTCTGCAGCCCGGCGACACCTTCATGGGCCTAGACCTCAATTCGGGCGGCCATCTCACGCACGGCTCGCCGGTCAACATGTCCGGCAAGTGGTTCAACGTCGTGTCATACGGCGTGCGCGAGGACGACCACCTCATCGACATGGATGTGGTGGAGCAGAAGGCGCATGAGACCAAGCCGAAGCTGATCCTTGCCGGCGGAACCGCTTATTCCCGTATCTGGGACTGGAAGCGCTTCCGCGAGATCGCCGACGCGGTCGGCGCCTATCTTATGGTCGACATGGCCCATATCGCCGGCCTCGTGGCTGGCGGCGTGCATCCGTCGCCACTGCCGCATGCGCATGTCGTCACCACCACGACTCATAAGTCGCTCCGCGGCCCGCGCGGCGGCATGATCCTCACCAATGACGAGGATATTGCCAAGAAGATGAATTCGGCCGTGTTCCCCGGCTTGCAGGGCGGGCCGCTGATGCACGTCATCGCTGCCAAGGCGGTGGCTTTCGGCGAAGCGCTGCAGCCGGAGTTCAAGACCTACGCCGCCAACATCGTGGCGAACGCGAAGGCGCTCGCTGCAAGCCTGAAGGATACCGGCCTCGACATCGTGTCGGGCGGCACGGACAATCATTCGATGCTGGTCGACCTTCGTCCGAAGAACGCCACGGGCAAGCGCGCTGAAGCAGCTCTGGGGCGCGCCAACATCACCTGCAACAAGAACGGCATCCCGTTCGACCCGGAAAAGCCGTTCGTGACCTCTGGCGTGCGTCTCGGCACACCGGCCGGTACCACGCGCGGCTTCGGCGAAGCCGAGTTCCGCGAGATCGGTCAGCTGATCACCGAGGTGCTGGACGGCCTGAAGGCTGCCAACTCGGATGAAGGCAACCAGTCGGTGGAAGAGGCTGTGAAGCGCAAGGTCGTTTCGCTGACGGATCGCTTCCCGCTTTATCCCTATCTGGGGTAAGGGGGAGCATCCCTCTTAGACCGGAAGTCCGATGCGCTGCCCTTACTGCCAATCCGAAGACACCCAGGTTAAGGATTCGCGGCCTGCCGAAGACGGCGCCGCGATCCGGCGCCGCCGGATCTGCCCGGTTTGCGGCGGTCGCTTCACCACGTTCGAGCGCGTGCAACTGCGCGATCTCGTCGTGGTCAAGAAGTCCGGCCGCAAGGTGCCGTTCGATCGCGACAAGCTGATGCGCTCCTTCGACATCGCGCTGCGAAAGCGCAATGTCGATCCAGACCGCATCGAGCGCGCGGTTACGGGCATTGTGCGCCAGCTGGAAAGCTCGGGCGAAACGGAGATCGTGGCGGGCGAAATCGGCCGGCTGGTCATGGAAGCGCTCAAGGCGCTGGACGACGTCGCCTATGTCCGCTTCGCCTCAGTCTACCGCAACTTCCGCGAAGCGCGGGACTTTCACGGCGTGCTCGACGAGCTGACGGTGGAAGACGACCCTGATCATGGAGCCGAACGGCACGATGGCTGAAACACAGCCTAACGCCGATGACCGCCGCTTCATGGCAGCGGCCATTCGGCTGTCGCGCCGGCATCTCGGACTGACCGGCACGAACCCATCCGTCGCAACCTTGATCGTTGCCGATGGCGTGATCGTCGGTCGGGGCATCACCGCGATCGGCGGACGCCCGCATGCCGAGACACAGGCGCTGGCTGAAGCCGGCGAGCGGGCAAGGGGGGCGACCGCCTATGTCACGCTCGAACCCTGCGCACATCATGGCCGCACTCCGCCTTGCGCTGAAGCGCTTGTCGCCGCCGGTGTCACCCGTGTCGTTGGAGCCGCATCCGATCCGGACCCGCGCGTCGCAGGACGCGGCTATGCGATCCTTCGGGCCGCCGGCATCGAGGTTCTGGAAGGCGTTCTGGCTGAAGAAGCCGGC
>DCDI01000246.1:24726-91818 GCA_002316345.1 Phyllobacteriaceae bacterium UBA1059
GACTCTGAAGCTTGCGGTTTCCGCAGACGGCATGATCGGGCTGACCGATGAGGGCAGGGTAGCGGTCACGGGTGAGACCGTGCGGCGGCAGGTCCATCTCATGCGAGCCGAATCCGACGCAATCCTGATCGGCATCAAGACGGCACTGGCCGATGATCCCGAACTGACCTGCCGTCTTCCCGGCCTGGAAGCGCGCTCGCCCGTCCGCATCGTGCTCGATCGCAACGCACGCTTGCCGGCAAGCGCCAAGCTGGCCGTGACCGCGCGCATGGTGCCGACGATGGTAGCCGCTCTCCCGAATGCCATCCAGTCCAGCCAGCGTTCGGAACTCGAGTCGCGCGGCGTCACCTTCCTGGCGACGGAAGCGCATGAAGGCCGCGTGGCACTGCCTGAACTGCTCGAAGACCTGAGCGCCCGTGGCATCGGCACGCTGATGGTGGAGGGCGGCGCGGATGCAGCCGGACAGTTTCTGGCCGAAGACCTCGTTGATCGTTTGGTGCTGTTCAGCAGCACTAGAGAAATCGGCTACGCGGGCGTGCGCGCGCCGATCACGCCGGCAACCGTGCCGCCGAGCTTCCGCCTCCTGCGCGAAAGCCGCTTCGGCGCGGATATCGGCCAAGAATGGGTGAGGGTTCCCTGATGTTTACCGGCATTGTCACCGACATCGGTCGCATCGGCCGCATCACGCCGCGCGACGGCGGCAAGCGCCTGCGCATTGAAACAGCCTATGATCCCGCAACGATCGAGATCGGCGCTTCCATCAGCTGCTCCGGCGTGTGCCTCACCGTCGTGGAACTGCCGGACGCGTCCTCCAACATGCGCTGGTTCGATGTCGAAGCCTGGGAAGAAGCCCTGCGTCTGACTTCTGCCGGAGAGTGGAGCGAAGGAACGGCGCTCAACCTGGAGCGCGCGCTCAAGATGGGTGACGAACTCGGCGGTCACATCGTGTCCGGCCATGTCGACGGGATGGCCACGATCGTGGAGCGCACGGATGAGGGCGAAGCCGTCCGCTTCACGCTGGAAGCACCGGTTCAACTGGCAAAGTTCATCGCGCCGAAGGGCTCGATTGCCTTGGATGGCACCTCGCTGACCGTCAACAAGGTCGAGGGCCAGCGCTTCGACGTGCTCCTCATTCACCACTCCCTGACCGTCACCACCTGGGGCGACCGTCAGGTCGGCGACCGCGTCAACCTCGAAGTCGACCCCATGGCCCGCTATGCCGCGCGACTGGTGGAAGCGCGCGAGCAGGGGCTGTGAGTCAGCTTGTTCAGAATGAACGAACCAAGCTTTTCGCAAACGCGCTCGATTGTGCATCGACCGCCTGCTTTACAGTCGGTATTTTGACGCCGACCGCAGCTTACTTCTATAACTTGGGTGGTTTTCGCGAGGCCGCGATGCTGCTCATATTTGGTATCGGTCTCGTGACTTGGTTATCGGCCGTCGTGGCACTACTTTACTTTGCACGGCGTGTTCTGAGGAGCTTGCGATGAACGAGTATTGGATCTTGGCGTATGTCGTTACTCCGGCCATTGTGGTGGTGATGGGGTATGTCGCCGTGATCCTGCACGAGCGCTCCGTGAAGCGCTGACACATCGTCGCCTTCGCTAGACCATTCCTTTCTTGCGCTCTTCGCGCGTTCGGCCTAAGTCAGCGCCTCTTCCGGAGACTGACATGGCCGACAGCAACAAGCCCCATCTGCTGATTGTAGAAGCGCGCTTCTACGACGATCTCGCCGACGCATTGCTTGATGGCGCGAAGGCTGCCCTCGAGACTGCCGGTGCCACCTATGATGTCGTGACCGTGCCGGGTGCGCTGGAAATTCCGGCCGCAATCACCTTTTCGCTTGATGCCGCCGAGCACGGCGGAACCGATTACGACGGCTATGTCGCGCTTGGTACCGTCATTCGCGGCGAGACCTACCATTTTGACATCGTGGCAAACGAGTCTTGCCGCGCCTTGATGGAGCTTTCCGTCGACGAGTCGCTGGCGATCGGCAACGGCATCCTGACCACCGAAAACGACGAGCAGGCCTGGACGCGGGCCAAGCGCAGCGAACTCGACAAGGGCGGTTCCGCTGCCCGCGCTGCACTGACGATGATCGCCTTGCGCACAAAGCTGGGGGCTTGAGGATTGTCTGACAATCCAACCAACGAGGCCGCCCCGATCCGCCAGGTGAACAAGCGCGGCGCAGCTCGGCTCGCTGCCGTGCAGGCGCTGTACCAGATGGATGTCGCCGGAACCGGCGTGCTGGAAATTGCCGCGGAATATGAGGCGTTCCGGCTCGGCAAGGAAGTCGATGGGGCGACCTATCGCGATGCCGACGCCCAGTGGTTTCGCGCCATCCTGTCGGGCGTCGTGGAAGACCAGAAGACGATCGATCCGGTTATTCGCCAGGCGCTGACCGAGGATTGGCCGTTGTCGCGCCTTGATTCGACCCTGCGTGCCATTCTCCGCGCCGGTGTTTACGAGCTGATGCGCCGCCAGGACGTGCCGGTAGCGGTGATCGTGTCCGAATATGTCGACATCGCCAAGGCCTTCTACCTCGAAGACGAGCCGAAGCTGGTGAACGCGGTGCTCGACCGCGTGGCGCGCCGCATTCGGGGCGAGGGCCGTGGACGCGATCCCGGCAAGGACGTGGGATGACAAGCCCGGCAGAAGCGCGCAGGACGGCACTGATCCTCGCGTTTGCCCAGGCTATCGTCGGGGCCGCGGGACCGATCTGCATCTCGATCGGAGCCCTTGCCGGCTCCTATCTGCTCGACCAGGACAAGGCGCTCGCCACCGCTCCGGTGACCGGTTACACGCTCGGTGTCGCCTTGGGCGCATTGCCAGCTGCCGCTGCAATCCGCATGCTCGGCCAACGCGGCGGCTTTCTCGCCGGTGTCGTCACGACAGCGGCCGGCGGAGCAATCGCCACTTCCGCTTTGTATGCTGGCAACTTCTGGGTGCTCGTGGTCGGCCTCTTGGTGGTCGGCCTTGGTGGCGCCTTCGTGCAGCAATTCCGGTTTGCGGCTGCCGACAATGCGCCGCCGGAGTTCAAGGCCCGAGCCATTTCCTTTGTCATGACCGGAGGCGTGCTCACCGCCATTCTCGGACCGCAGATCGTGATCTTCACGCGCGAGCTACTGGCGCCCGTCATGTTCGCCGGTTCTTTTGCCTCGATCATTGGTATTGCGCGGTTGGCGGTGTTCTCCTTTCATTTCTGCCGCGTCGCGCTCTTGCTGCCAAGTCGACCGGAAACGCCGACATTGAGCCGGCGCGACCCTTGCGCGAGATCATCAGCCAGCCGCGCTTCGTAGCGGCCTTGACCTGTGGCGTCGGCAGTTATGCGCTGATGAGCTTCGTGATGACCGGCGCGCCACTCGCCATGGTCGGCTGCGGCTTCACGCAGGATCAGGCGACGCTCGGCATTTCCTGGCATGTGATGGCGATGTTCGGGCCGAGCTTCTTCACCGGGCGGCTGATCAACCGCTTCGGCGCACCGGTCATCGTCACCGTCGGCCTCATTCTGCTCGTTGTCTGCGCGTTGATTGCTCTGTCCGGTATCGAACTCTGGCAGTTCTGGACGTCGCTCATCATCCTCGGCCTTGGCTGGAACTTCGGCTTCATCGGTTCCACGGCCATGACGGCGCAGACCTACCGCCCGTCCGAACGCTCGCGCGTTCTTGGCTTTCACGATTCGGTTCTGTTCGGCAGCGTGGCCTTTGCCTCCCTGATGTCCGGCCAGGTCTACAATGCCTATGGCTGGGACATGCTGAACTGGATCGTGTTCCCCGTTGTCGCGGTCTGCTTCGTCGTCCTTGTTCCCTTGGTCAAGCAGCGCCGCCAGCTTCTCGCCTGATCAGGCACGAGCCCCGTTTGCGACCGCGACGAGTCGTCTTCCGCTTGACGATCTCCGCTTCCAGGGCCTACCCCTAAGGAAGGGGCCGGGATCGGAGTGTCCTGTCCAGGGTCTCGCTTTGCGTCCGGGGAGGGGTTCGCCGGACGAAACCGGAGGAAATCCCAGGCAATGACCATGCTTACCGTCGTCATTCTCTGCGGTCTGCTTTCTCTTGCATATGCGATATGGGCGACCCGGTCGGTTCTCGCAGCCGACCAGGGTAGCGCGCGCATGCAAGAGATTTCGGCCGCAATCCGCGAAGGCGCGCAGGCCTATCTCGCGCGTCAATACACCACGATCGCCATTGTCGGCGTCGTGGTCTTCCTCGTCGTCTGGTGGCTGTTGTCCGCCACCGCCGCCATCGGCTTCCTGATTGGCGCGGTTTTGTCGGGTGTCGCCGGCTTTATCGGCATGCACGTGTCCGTGCGCGCCAATGTCCGTACGGCACAGGCCGCATCAAACAGCCTGGCGGCAGGCCTGAACATCGCCTTCAAGTCAGGCGCGATTACCGGCCTTCTGGTGGCAGGTCTCGCGCTGCTCGGTGTCGCGGTTTATTTCTGGGTTCTGATCGGGCCGATGGGTTACGCCATCACCAACAACCAGCTTCCGCGTGAAGTCATCGATGCGCTGGTGGCATTGGGCTTTGGCGCATCGCTGATCTCGATCTTCGCGCGTCTGGGCGGCGGCATCTTCACCAAGGGCGCGGACGTCGGCGGCGATCTCGTCGGCAAGGTCGAAGCGGGGATCCCGGAAGACGATCCCCGCAACCCCGCAACCATCGCGGATAATGTCGGCGACAACGTCGGTGATTGCGCGGGCATGGCGGCCGACCTGTTCGAGACCTATGCGGTGACCGTCGTCGCGACCATGGTTCTCGGCGCGATCTTCTTTGCCGGCACCGACGTTCTGTCGAGCGTGCTGCTTTACCCGCTCGGCATCTGCGGCACCTGCATCATCACCTCGATCATCGGCACCTTTTTTGTGAAGCTCTCGTCGAATGGCTCGATCATGGGCGCGCTCTACAAGGGCCTGATCGTCACCGGTCTGCTGTCGATCGTCGGTCTGGCGCTCGCGACGCAGCTGACGGTCGGCTGGGGTGACATCGGCTCGGCCAACGGCATGATTGTCACCGGGCTCAGCCTTTTTACCTGCGGGTTGTTGGGCCTCATCGTGACCGGGTTGATCGTGGTCATCACCGAATACTACACCGGAACCAACAAACGTCCGGTGAACTCCATTGCCCAGGCATCGGTGACCGGTCACGGCACCAACGTGATCCAGGGTCTGGCGGTCTCACTCGAATCAACCGCGCTTCCGGCGATCGTGATTGTGGGCGGCATCATCTCGACCTACCAGCTTGCCGGCCTGTTCGGCACGGCGATCGCGGTCACGACGATGCTGGGCCTCGCCGGCATGATCGTTGCGCTGGATGCGTTCGGCCCTGTCACCGACAATGCCGGCGGCATTGCCGAAATGTCGGGCCTGCCCAAGGAAGTCCGGCAATCCACCGATGCGCTCGATGCGGTCGGCAACACAACGAAGGCCGTCACCAAAGGCTACGCGATCGGCTCGGCCGGTTTGGGCGCGCTGGTGCTGTTTGCCGCTTACAGCTACGACCTGCAATATTTCGCATCGAACCCGACGCTTTTCCCCTACTTCTCGGATATAGGCACCGTCTCCTTCGACCTTTCAAACCCGTATGTGGTGGCAGGGNNTGATTCCCTACCTGTTCGGCGGCATCGCCATGACAGCCGTGGGTCGAGCCGCAGGGTCCATCGTCGAGGAGGTGCGTCGGCAGTTCCGCGCCGATGCCGGCATCATGCAGGGAACGTCCAAGCCGGATTACGCCCGCGCTGTGGATATCCTCACCAAGGCGGCGATCAAGGAGATGATAGTGCCCTCGCTGCTGCCGGTACTGGCGCCGCTCGTCGTGTATTTCGGCGTGCTGCTGATTTCCGGCTCCAAGGCTTCGGCTTTCGCAGCCCTCGGCGCGTCGCTGTTGGGCGTCATCGTCAACGGGCTGTTCGTGGCGATTTCGATGACCTCGGGCGGCGGTGCCTGGGATAATGCGAAGAAGAGCTTCGAGGATGGTTTCGTCGACAAGGACGGCACCCGCCACCTCAAGGGCTCGGACGCGCATAAGGCGTCGGTGACCGGCGATACGGTCGGCGATCCCTACAAGGATACGGCGGGGCCTNNTGCTGGCTGTGCTCGCCCATAGCGGCTGACCAAAACGAAAGAGCCCGCCGGGATGATCTCGGCGGGCTCTTTGCTTGAACCTTTCGAAGGCCTAGATGCCGGCCTTGGGGCCGCGGTTTCCGTCGAGGCGGGATGGGGCACCGAATGCGCCGGCGCCGGTCAGCACCTGACCGATAAAGGTCTGGTCCTTGCCGCCTGTTGGCGTCGTGCGCGAAATGAAGTCGAACACCTTGCCATCCTGCAACCCGTAATGGGCGATCTGCGTCACGCGTCCATCGGCACCGAAGTAAACTGCGAGGATGCGGCGATCAACGATGCGCGGGTTCATGAACGCCACGTCGCGGCGGCGCGTTTGTGAGATGTAGTAATAGGCTTCGGCGTCAAAGGTCGCCGTGGTCGATGGGCTGCCGAGAGCCAGCTGCACCTGTTCGCGAGACGAGCCGACTGGCACCAGCTCAATCGCCTGCTCGTCGATGACATAACCTTGCGTGAGCGTTTCGCCGGGTGCGAGGCTTGCAGCCGTGCACGCTGAAAGCGCAAGGGTCGATGCGCCGATCACCGCAATGCCGCGAGTAACCTTCCACATCCGGGAAAATGCCGTCGAGTTCATACTGTCCAATCCCCACCAGCTTTGCAGGAAAGCGTGAAAACCGGTAGACCAGCTTCGAAGCGGATGCAACCGGACTGGTTTCGCCGCAGAAACGGGAGTTCACGCACCATGTTACGCAAACTGTTCGGCCGCAGCGAGAATGCGGGCAGAACGGCAGCGATCAGCCTTTATGAGCAGATCGTGGCAGCGGCGCGGCAGCCCGCTTTTTATGCACACTGGAATGTACCTGATACGCCGATTGGTCGTTTCGAGATGATTTCGGTTCACATGGTCCTGTTTCTGCACCGCATCCGAGGTGAGGCGGGCGATCTCCAACGCATCGCGCAGATTTTGACCGACGAGTTCTTCCTTGATGTGGATCATTCCCTGCGCGAACTCGGCATCTCCGACGTAGGTGTGCCAAAGCGCATCAAGAAGCTGGCGCGTATGTTTTTCGGTCGCGCAAGATCCTACTCGGATGCGCTCGACAGCGGGGACCAAGTCGCGTTAGCAGCCGCCATCGCGCGCAATGTTCGACCGGAGGTCACAGATTGGGCTGAAATACGTGCGATTGCTGATTACATGCAGCGTGCCAGCAATTATCTGGCGAGCCAGCCTCTGACGGCTTTCGCCGAAGGGCAGGTTCGTTTCGGCAGCGTTCTTGAGGAAATCGAAACTTGAACACCACGAAAAGCCCGGTCTCCTTTCCCGTCAGCATCAACCGCCTGCCGTCAAAAGGCATGCCGGTGCGAATCGAAGCCGACGCCGATATGCGCGCGGCTCTGGCGGAAGCGCATGACCTCGTTTCGGTGGAGCGCTTCGTTGCCGATGTCATGGTCACCGATTGGAAGGGCAGCGGCGTTGCGGTGAACGGCAAGGTCGAAGCCAAGATCACCCAGGCTTGCATTGTCACGCTCGAGCCGCTCACGGCGCGAATCGATGACGTAATCGAGGCCACCTTCCTGCCGCGTAATTCCAAGCTGCATCGCCTTCCCGATCCCAGCGACGAGCTGATGATCGATCCTGACGGACCTGACGCGCCAGAGATTCTTGAAGGAGATACCGTAGATGTGGGCGCGCTTGCGGAGGAGATTTTCGCCATCGCGATCGACCCCTATCCGCGGAAAGACGGCGTCGAGCCTTTGAATATCCGCGAGGATACCGCAGCGCCGATGAACCCGCTTGCCGAAAAATTGGCGGCTTTGAAGGACAAGCTCTGATTTCACGGGCAGGCGCGCCTTTGCGGTTGTGCCGCCCGTCAAAACCGCTATTTTCGCGCCTCCTGTCGCCCGGCCCTTAAGCAAAAAAGAAAAAGCCAAGCGTGATCCGAATTTCCATCGACGCCATGGGCGGCGATCACGGCCCAGGGGTCGTCGTTCCCGCCCTCGCCACGTTTCTTGAACGCCGGCCCGATTCGCGTTTCATCGTGTTCGGGCGCCAAGAGGCCGTGCAGCCGGAACTGGCCAAGTTCCCCAAGCTCGCGAATTCAGTCGAATTTATCCATTGCGACGTTGCCGTGCGCATGGACGACAAGCCGAGTCAGGCCTTGCGGCATGGTCGCGGCAAGTCGTCGATGTGGCGCGCGATCGAAGCGGTCAAGCTCGGCCAGGCCGATGTTTGCATATCGGCTGGGAACACTGGCGCGCTGATGGCGATGGCGCGCTTTTGCCTGCGCACAATGGCGAAGATCGACCGTCCGGCCATTGCCGCGATCTGGCCAACCACACGCGGTGAAAGCATCGTGCTGGATGTCGGCGCATCGATTGGCGCGGATGCCCATCAGCTTGTTGATTTTGCCATTCTCGGCGGTGCCATGTCGCGCGCTCTGTTCCAGATCGAGCGCCCCACCATCGGTCTGCTGAATGTCGGCGTCGAGGAAATCAAGGGTCAGGAAGAGGTCAAGGAAGCCGGGCAGATCCTGCGCTATACTGAACTGAACTCCCTTGTGTACCAAGGCTTCGTCGAAGGCGACGACATCGGCAAGGGCACCGTCGACGTGGTGGTGACCGAAGGTTTTTCCGGCAATATCGCGCTGAAGACCGCCGAAGGCACGGCCAAGCAGATCGCGGGCTATTTGCGCGCGGCGATGAGCCAGAGCCTGATGTCCAAGATAGGCTACTTCTTTGCGCGCGGTGCCTTCAACGCATTGCGCGAGAAGATGGATGTCCGCAAATCCAACGGCGGCGTTTTTCTCGGCTTGAACGGCATCGTCGTGAAAAGCCATGGCGGCACGGATCATGAAGGGTTCGCGGCCGCGATCGACCTCGGCTACGACATGGTGCGCAATCGGCTGATCGACCGCATCGAGGCTGATCTGCAGCTATTTCATGCGCATCGGCATCAACTTTCCGCGCTGGGCCGGGCGCGAGCAGACGAAGAAGGCGAGGGCGAAGCGTGATTCGATCTGTTGTAAAAGGCGTAGGCACTTCGCTGCCGCGCCGCATCATGAAGAATTCCGAGTTCGAAACACTGGTCGACACCACCGACGAGTGGATCGTTCAGCGCACGGGCATCACCCAACGCCACATTGCCGGCGATGATGAAACGACCGCATCGCTCGGCGAAGCGGCAGCGCGTGCGGCGCTCGATGCAGCAGGGCTGACCCCGGCAGACATCGATCTGATCGTGCTGGCGACATCGACGCCCAACAACACGTTCCCGGCAACGGCCGTGGAGATCCAGAACCGGTTGGGCATCACCCACGGTTTCGCCTTCGATCTCCAGGCCGTCTGCTCCGGCTTCGTTTACGCCATCACTACAGCCGACCTGCATCTGCGTGGCGGCATGGCCAAGCGCGCGCTGGTGATCGGCTCCGAAACCTTCTCCCGTATCCTCGACTGGACTGACCGTACGACCTGCGTTCTGTTCGGCGACGGCGCCGGCGCGGTTGTGCTGGAAGCGGAAGAGGGCACTGGCGCTCTGAGCGACCAGGGCATCATCGCCGCCAGCTTGCGCTCCGACGGCAGCCACAAGCAGAAGCTTTATGTCGACGGCGGCCCGTCCACGACTGGCAAGGTCGGCGTGCTACGCATGGAGGGCAAGGAAGTCTTCAAGCATGCGGTGGGCATGATCACGGATGTGATCGAGGAAACCTTCCGCCAAGGCGAGATAACTGCCGATCAGCTCGACTGGTTCGTGCCGCATCAGGCCAACCGCCGCATCATCGAAGCCTCGGCCAAGAAGCTCGGCATCCCCATGGAAAAGGTCGTGGTTACCGTGGATCTTCACGGCAACACGTCTGCCGCTTCCGTTCCGCTGGCGCTGGCCAGTGCTGTTGCCGACGGCCGCATCAAGAAAGGCGATCTTGTGCTTCTGGAAGCCATGGGTGGTGGCTTCACCTGGGGCGCGGTGCTTCTGCGCTGGTAACGTTTTTCCAGGCTAAGTCCTTGACCTAGCAAAATGAATTTTCTAGGTTCGCTTCTCATTTGTTCCTTTGATGAAGCAACAAGCTGGGACGGCCGCGGATGGAAGGCAAGACACTCACACGGGCTGATCTTGCCGAGGCCGTGTATCGCAAGGTCGGGTTGTCGCGCAGCGAATCTGCCCAACTCGTGGAATCCGTGCTCGATGAAATCTGCGCCGCGATCGTGCGCGGCGAGGACGTCAAGTTGTCTTCCTTCGCGACCTTCCACGTCCGCGAGAAGAATGAACGCATCGGCCGCAACCCGAAAACCGGCGAGGAAGTGCCGATTTCGCCGCGCCGGGTGATGACCTTCAAGGCTTCCAACGTTCTGAAAAGCCGCATCATCGACGGCCATACCAGCGCCGCCAAGCCTTCAAAGGCGAAGAAAGCCGGTTGAAGTCTGAGCGCCGGCTTCTTGCCGGGGTTGAAAGTGCCAGCTTAACTCGCTGGAATATCCCATGATTCGCGAATCGCTTACGCGAGCGGGAGTGTGACAATGCTGGACAAAAGCCCTGACGCCTTCCGCACGATCTCAGAGGTCGCGGAAGATCTCGATCTGCCGCAGCACGTGCTGCGCTTTTGGGAAACCCGTTTCACCCAGATCAAGCCGATGAAACGTGGCGGCGGTCGCCGGTATTATCGGCCGCATGATGTCGAGCTGATCAAGGGCATCCGTCACATGCTTTATGATCAGGGCTATACGATCAAGGGTGTGCAGAAGCTGCTGCGCGATAACGGCAACCAGTTCCTGATGGCTGTCGGGAATGGCGACCTGGCCGCAGCCGAAGCGCTCGCGCAGCGCAAGCAAGCCGAAGCCCCTGAGCCTGTGCCAGCCGCGCCGCAGCCGGGTCACCGTGGGCCGGAAGATGAGATGCTGCTCGGAGAGCCGAAGGTGAAGCCCAGCCGGCGGTTTTTTGGCATGGGCAAGCCGGAAGAAGACGGCCCGGTGTCGGCTGATCAGGGACGCTTGTCTCGTGACAACCGAGCGCTTCTGCAGGAAGCGCTGTTCGATCTACTGGAATGCAAACGTTTGCTTGATCAGGTGCGCTGACAGACTGTGTCAGTCGTCGTTCGCGGCATTCAACTGGTCGGGCCGCAGCCCTTCGTCTGATCCATTGAGATAGCNNATAGCCTTTGGAAGCCGCCCATTCCCGCAACGCGTGGGTAATAGCCAGCGACTGGCTTTGCTCGTGGCTCGTTTCTGCGATGTAGCGATTAAGGGCTGCCGAAAGCTCCGGCGTCAGCGTGATCGTCAACGTGGTCGCTTCGGAAGGTGCTGTCATGATCTCGGTCGCTCATCGATTGAATATCGATGATGACGCATATGCAGCTTGATTGTTCCCGGATGGAATTGGTCGGAGCGACAGGATTCGAACCTGCGACCNNACCCCCAGTCAAGTGCGCTACCGGGCTGCGCTACGCTCCGAACCGAGGAAAGCCTTATAGAGCGTCGGATTTCTACGCAAGGGAGAAAACCAGATTGTAACGTTCGAGGCAGCCATAATATGGCTACCGACATTTTTTCACATAGTTCTAATATTCTTATACAAGGATGCAGAATGGACGAGCGAGGAGATCCTGCTCATGCTTCCCTTGCGCATTTGGCTGCCCGGCGGGACACTGAAGGTGAAGCGTTATTGGCACCTTCGCAGCGATGAGCGGGCGAGGCTGGTGCCTGTGTGGAAAGTCGGTGCAACCTATTTCGTGTGGCGTTCTTGGCACGACCGCTAGTAAATCCGATGTGAATTGAGAAGAAGCGGGCTGCAATGCAGCCCGCTTCTCCGTCGTCCTGGACCAGATCAGGCGTCCGGCGTGACCTTCAGGATGCTCGACGTGCCGGCCGTCGGGTTTTCGGTCACGGCGTAAATGGCGCCATCGTCGCCCACCTTCACGTCGCGCACGCGGGCTTCGAGCGGGATGCGTTCTTCCGAAGCGACTCGATCACTGTCGAGATGCAGAACCACGATGCCGGTGGAAACCAGGCCGCCGATCAGAAAGGTGTTCTTCCAGTTGGAGAACTGATCGCCTTCATAGAAGACCATGCCGGATGGGCCGATCACGGGATCCCAGTAATAAACCGGCTGCTCCATGCCGTCCTGAGCGGTAATGCCGTCGCCGATCGGCTGGCCGCTATATTCGACACCGTAGGTGATCACAGGCCAGCCATAGTTCTTGCCGCCTTCCGGGCGGTTGAGCTCATCGCCGCCTTTGGGCCCGTGCTCGACCGTCCACAAACGGCCCTGATTGTCCAAGGCGGCTGCCTGCATGTTGCGGTGACCGTAGGACCAGATCGCCGGCAGGGCATTCTGTTGCTCGGCAAGCGGGTTACCTTCGGCGGCCGTACCATCCGTCTTGATGCGGAAGACCTTGCCAAGCCCACTGCTGAGATCCTGGGCCTGCACACGCGGTTCTTGATCCGACCGCTCTCCGACCGTGACATAGAGGTGGCCATCTGCGGTCGGCACGATGCGCGAGCCGAAGTGCTTGTTGTTTTCCCATGATGGCGTTTGGCGGAAGATGACCTTCACCTCATCCAGCTTCCCGCCGTTACTCTCATCGAGCGATAGGGTGGCCGAGGCGACCGACGTGCCGTTGCCGTCATCGCGTGGCTCGCTGAAGCTGAAGTAGATGCGGTTCGAAGTCTCGAAGTCCGTTGCAAGCGCAACATCAAGGAGGCCACCCTGGCCGCGCGAGTCCACTTTTGGCAAACCATCCAAAGCTTTGCCCGGCTTGCCGTCTGCGGACAAGACATGCATTGCGCCTTCCTTGGTGGTCACCAGCATGCGCCCGTTCGGCAGGAACTCCATGGCCCAAAGCTGCGGCAGGCCTTCCGCCACAGGCGTGACCGAGACTTTCGTCAGGGTGGAAGGCTGCGGCGCGCGCGTTTGGTTCTGGAAGGCGGGTTTCTGGTTGGGTGCGTTGGGGCTTTGGGTTTCAACAGGCTTATTGGCCGGCGTGCCCTCATCGCCGCTCGCGGGAACCTGGCCCTCCACCTGCTCGACTGGGGATGTGTCCCCGGTTGATTGGGCATACGCGGCCCCGCCTGCAAGGCTGAGGGACAAAGCGGTGCTGGTGAGAAGAATAAGGAAGCGGCTCATGGATTGTCCTTGTGTCGCGTTTATGATGTGTCGGCCAATGCCGAGATCGGGCGGAGATGCGAAGCCGTCCGCCTTCACGATCCAATGCGAACCCTATCAGCCGGTTGCGACACGGCTTCTCAACAACGCGTCATCACCGGGATATCTGAAAACGCTGCAAGCGTGCTTTGTGCGCATGCCGTGCTTCAAGCGCGATGCAGCCCCACACCATGCCGAGCAGCAGATAGAAATGCCGCCAGTGATCGGTGTCGATCACGCTGCCGAGTGCCACATGCCCGAGCAGCGTCGCATAGGCGCAAAGCAGATAAGGCTGCCATGGGCGGTTGCGGAACAGGATGCGAAAGCCGGCGGCAAAGGTCCACAGGATTAGCGTGAGATAGGACAGGAAGCCGATCCAGCCGTAATCCATCAGGGCTTTGAGCCAGATGTTGTGCGTATCCTCGCCGAAGATGGTGCCGAAAACGAGCGGTCCGATGCCGAGGGGATGTTCCAGAGCCATGGCGAAACCATAGCCATAACGGGCGAAGCGGCCGAGACGCGCGCCGTCATAATCCTGCACCAGCTGTGCGCGTGTCGAAAAGAGTTCGGCTACGCCCGGCAGTTGCAGCGCGATCAGGATGGCGAGGCTGACGAATACCACGGCGCCCAGGCTCATGACGGCTACGCGAAGCCGAAACCGTCCGCTGGAGCTTTGCAGAAAAAGGGCTGCAACCAGCAATATCGCGGCCGCACCAAACAGGCCCCAGGCGCCACGCGAAAAAGACAGGAAGATGCCGGTGACCAGGATCAGCAGCGGCCCGCTCCACACGGCGACGGTCTTCAAGCCGCCTGTTAGGATGCGATGCAGCATGTAGATGCCGGGAAACACTAGAAAAGGGCCGAACACGTTCGGATCCTGGAAGGCGCCGGCGGCACGGTCGTATTTCGTGAACATCTCAGCGCCGGGCAGCAGGTGGAAGTAGCCGGCAATTCCGAGGAAGGACGTGGCGACAGCTGCCAGCACCCAGGCCAAAGCCATCGGGCGGAAAAGGTCCGGCTGCGATTCCGTCACTGACGCGTAGAAGATTGCCGTGAAAGCGAGGAACATGGAGACCGCAAGATACAGCGGCGTTTCCTTGAGATCCGCCATCTGCGTCATCGAAATCATGCCGCCGATGTTGAAGGTGATTAGCAGGATCACCAGCGGCAGGATGGCGCGCGAGATGCGCAGGCCGAACAAGGCCCACACGCCGATCAGCCCTGCCATGTAAAGCTCGTAAGGCGCCGGCTCTTCGATCACGAAGCCGGACAGAAGCACGCCGAGACTGACCGCCGCCGTGCTGATCAAGGCAATCAGCTTGGCGTTGATCGCCTCCCTCGGCAGGGCCGGATGAACGACGGCGCTAATAGGCGTTCTCCGAGCGCAGCAGCCGGATCGGGGTCAGGAACAGGATCTTCAAGTCGAACCAGATCGACCAGTTCTCGATGTAGTCCAGATCATATTCGGTGCGCATGCGGATCTTGTCGGAGGAATCGATCTCACCGCGCCAACCGCTGATCTGCGCCCAGCCGGTGACACCGGGTTTCACGCGATGGCGCGCGAAATATCCGTCGACCACTTCATAAAACAGCGTGTCATGCGATTGCGCGGATATCGCATGGGGGCGGGGGCCCACCAGCGACAGGCTGCCGAACAGCGCATTGAAGAACTGCGGCAGCTCGTCGATCGAGGTCTTGCGGATGAAGCGGCCAACACGCGTCACGCGCGGATCGTTCTTGGTCACCGCCTGCTTGGCCGTCGGATCGCATTGCTCGCTGAACATCGAGCGGAACTTGAGGACCTCGATCTCCTCATTGTTGAAGCCGTGCCGCTTCTGCCGGAACAGGATCGGACCCTTGCTGTCGAGCTTGATGGCAATGGCCGTGGCGATCATGATCGGCGAAAACAGGAGGATCCCGAACAGGCTGAATACGATGTCGAAGATGCGCTTCGCAACCGAGTCCCAGTCGTTGATCGGCTTGTCGAAAATATCCAGCATCGGCACTTGGCCGATGAAGGAGTAGGAGCGCGGCCGGAAATGCAGGTTGTGCGTGTGCGCCGACAGGCGGATGTCGACCGGCAGGATCCAAAGCTTCTTCAGCAGCGTCAGCACGCGCGATTCCGCCGTCAGCGGCAGCGACACGATCAGCATGTCGATATGGGCGATGCGCGCGAATTCCAGCAATTCATTGATGTTGCCGAGCTTGGGATAGCCGGCCACGATCGCTGGTGACCGGCGGTCATCGCGATCGTCGAAGATGCCGCAGATGCGGATGTCGTTGTAGGGCTGCGCCTCAATGGAGCGGATCAGCATCTCCGCCGCAGGCCCTCCGCCCACGATCACGGCCCGCCGCTCGATCACGCCGTTGCGTACCCAGCGCTTCACGAAATGCGAAACGATGATGCGCACCAGGAGGATCGCAGTGAAGCCGCCAAGGAACCACGAGCCGAACCAGACGCGCGAAAAGTCCTCCGACCATTTCAGCAGGAAGCCCATGGTTGCCAGCGCGCCGAGTGCTGCAATCCAGGCAAGCCCTAAGCGGGCGATGTTCTGCAGCGGCCGGCTGAGAATGCGAAACTGGTAGGCTTCGGCGATGTTGAGGAAGGCCACCGCAAGCAGCGAGCCGCTCACGATCACCGCCGGATATTCCCAGGCTAGCCAAGGACCCTTGCCGACGTAAACGGCGCGGATACCGAGGCCGACCGCGCAGAGCAGCAGGAACTCGGCGATGCGCAGCAGGCCACTGACCATGTTCGAGGACAGGCCGTCGCCACGATATTGCTGCGCGATCTGGCGCGCCATATCGTTCAACTCTCGACGCGGCGCGGTCGCAATTTCGCCGTCGCGGAAGCTGCGCACAGCCTCAAGCGTATAGCGAAGCGCCGGATCGTTCTCGGTCATCAAAGCTGGCCCCGCCAAAACCCTGCCTAAGGGCTTTGTTCCTCAAGGGCATATATGAGCAAAGAGCGGCTAATAAAGACTTGCAGCCGTCAGTGACTTTGTTGCGATCTCAGCGCGCCAGCGCTGCAAAGTAAGCCTGTTCGATTTCTCGCGCCATCACATCGACACCAAACCGGCTCCGCAGGGTGTCACGCGAGGGGAGGGCATTGCGTAAAGCCTGTGGTTCGCGGATCGCTTCCACCATGCGGGTGGCGAGCGCGTCTGATGAGCCCGGCACGATCAGAGCGCCGGAGGTTTGTCCCACGATCTCCGGGATGCCTCCAACGGAGGCCGCGATCATCGGCATTCCAGCCGCAAGCGCTTCCAGCACGATATAGGGCATCGCCTCGGCGCGCGACGGCACGACGATCGTTTTGCCCAAGGCAAAGGCGCGACGCGCCGGCATGGCGGGGTGGAAGGTGATCTGCTCGGCCAGATGCAGCGAGGCTGCCTGCGCCTTGTACTTCGGCAGGTCGTCGCCATCTCCTACCATCACGGCCGTCAGCGGATGCTGCAGAATGGCCGCTGCTTTCGCCAGCGCGTCGATAAAGATGTCGGGACCTTTCAGGTCGCGCATCATGCCGATGTAAAGGAAGTCAGCCGCATCGCCGTTAGGCAGCACGGGTTCAAATTCTTCCGCCCGCAGACCGTTGTAAACGAGCCGGTACGGCACCTTCGGCTGGCCGACCTTGGCCACGAATGTTCGCATTTCATGTTCCGACACGAACAGCAGCTGGTCGGTCGTAAACCGCTCCAACAGCCGCTCGATCGCGAACACTGTCCGGCCAAAGGCGCTATGCTCGTCGTAATGCAGGCTTCCGCCATGCGGTGAATAAAGGCGGGCCACGCGAGACCTTGAAACCCGCAGAAGTGAGCCGAACATGCGGGCATAAACGCCACCCTTGGCGCCATGTCCGTGCAGAACGTCCGGCTGCAATTGCTTGATGATCTTGTAGGTGCGCCATGCGGCAGCGATGTCGCCGGCTCCGATATGGCGCTGGATCGGCGTACGGTGGATACCCAGTGCAAGCTGCGGTTCGATCTCGTCGAACAAGCGGGCTTCATGGGCGCCGCCCGTGGTGGAATCGCAGAGAATGCCGACCTGATGCCCGGCCGCGACCTGCGCATGCGTGAGATCGCGCACATGCCGGAAGATGCCGCCCACCGGCGAACGGAAGCAGTGCAGAATGCGTAAGGGTTGACCCACGGTGCTCAGGACAGCCGGGATCAGAACAGGCGTTCGCGCACGTAAACCGTATCGCCCGGTAGAAGCGGGTCGGAGGTGACGACGCGACCGGTCATGACCTTGCCATTGATGCTGCGGGTGATGTCGACATCGGCCTGATTGGCGCGAGGCGAAAATCCGCCGGCTAGCGCCACGGCCTTTTGCACGGTCAAGCCGGGAACATAGGAGTACTGCCCAGCCGCACCCACTTCGCCCATCACGAAGATCGGTCTGTAACGCTCAATCTGCACGGAGATGTCCGGGTCGCGCAGATAGCCGTTGCGCAGCTTCACCGCGAGGTCGCGCTCGATCTGCTGGACCGTCTTCCCACGCGCAGCGACTGCGCCGACCAGCGGGAAGGAGATGTAGCCGGATTGATCCACCGCATAGGTGTTTGTCAGGCCTTCCTGCTCGAACACCGTGACGCGAACACTGTCGCCGGCATCGAGAACATAGGGCTTGTCGATCGCCTGGTGGAAAGCGGCAGGCGCCGGACGATATCCCGAGCAACCGGCCGTCAACAGCGAAAGCGCAAGAACGGAGGCAAGTGCTTTTGTGATCATGGCGGGCGTGTGCCTCGGAAGGTCTAAGATGCCGCGTTATTGCCTTGTTAGGGTTAATGCCGGGTAAAGGTTGGAACCGGCGGGCTTTAAGTCTGGTTGGCCTAAGTCATACAGGCAGGCGTAACGCCAATATTAACCAGCCGGTTACCATACTTGTTTAGATTCTCACCATCGTGGTGGAGTGTAGGCGAATGCCGGTGGTCTCGAACCAAGCGAACGACATCGATGTGGATCTCGGCCGGCTGTTCTCCAGCCTGGCTCGAAACTGGCTGCGCATCCTCCTCGTCGCCTTGTGCATCACAGGGCTCGCTTTCTTACTCGCCTGGCTGGCCACTCCGCTTTATCGCGCCGAAACTCGTATCCTGATTGAAACGCGAGAATCCCCGCTGACGCGCGGCAATGCTCCGGCCGATGCAGACCGTCCGATCCTCGATGCGGAAGGCGTCGCCAGCCAGGTGCAGGTGATTTCCTCTACCGACATCCTCAAAAAGGTCGCCACGGATCTGAACCTTGGCAGCCGCAAGGAATTCGACCCTTCCATCGATATGTCCCTGCCGAAGCGCATGCTGGTTTCCACCGGCCTGATGCGCGACCCCAAGGATGTGCCGGCAGACGAGCGCGTGCTGTCGACCTTCCGCGAGAAGCTCAAGGTCTACAATGTCGAGCGTTCACGCGTCATAGTGATCGAGTTCTCCTCGGAAGACCCGGCACTCGCTGCCGCAATCCCCAACAAGATCGCCGAAGCCTATCTCGGCGTGCAGCAGGTCGCCAAGCAGCAGTCCAACACGGATGCCACGCAGTGGCTGCAGCCAGAGATTGCCAACCTTTCGGATCGCGTGAAGGAAGCCGAAGGCAAGGTCGCCGCATACCGTTCTCAGTCGGACCTGCTGATCGGCCAGAACAATTCGGTGCTCGCTACGCAGCAACTGTCGGAGCTCTCTAGTGAATTGTCGCGCGTGCGCGCCAACCGCTCGGCGGCTGAAGCCAATGCCGAAAGCCTGCGCTCGACCATCCGGGCAGGGGCTTCGTTAGACTCCGCACCGGAGGTTCTGTCCTCGCCGCTGATCCAGCGTTTGCGGGAGCGGGAAGTCGAGTTGAAGGCACAGATCGCCGATCTGTCTGTCACGCTGCTCGGCAACCACCCGCGTCTGCGCGCTTTGAACTCGCAGCTCAACGATCTTGAAGGTCAGATCCGCTCGGAAGCCCGCAAGGTTCTTTCCGGGTTGGAAACGGAAGCGAAAACGGCGGCTGCGCGGGAAGCCAGCCTGCAGCGCGATCTCGATGCCTTGAAGCAGGTTTCGGCGCGTGCCGATGATCAGGGGGTCGAACTCCGCTCGCTGGAGCGCGAAGCGGCTGCGCAGCGTGAATTGCTGGAGTCCTACCTGTCGCGCTATCGCGAAGCGATGTCGCGCGGCGAAGGCAACTACCTGCCGGCCGATGCGCGCATCTTCTCGCGTGCCGTGGCGCCGGTTGAGCCGTATTTCCCGAAGATCCTGCCGATCACGATCGCGGCCTTTCTCGCCTCCTTGCTGATCATGGCGATCATCACCCTGTTGCAAGAACTGTTCAGCGGCCGCGCCATGCGCCGTGCAGGGCAGGGCTTCTATGATGTTGATGAACTCGCCATGCCCGCTGCCATGCGGGTTGCCTCGCCCGTCGAAGAGCCGGAACTCGTTGAGGAGCGGACCGGCACACTTACCGTCGAGCGGGCCGCCGCGCGGCTGATCGCTGACAATGCCAAGCGTGCGATCTTCGTGTCGCCGGAAGGGGACGAAGCCGCCGCCGCATCCGTCATGGTCGCTCGTGAAATCGCAGATTCCGGCCAGCGCGTTCTGCTGCTCGACCTGACATCAGCAGGCGTTGCGTCACACCCCATGCTGGATGGCCAGCAGCGTCCCGGCATTACCAACCTCCTGGCAGCCGAAGCGCAGTTTACTGACGTCATCCATGCCGACTTCTATTCGGATTGCCATGTCATTCCGGTCGGCACGGCCGATCCTGAAACCGCCATGCGCGCAGCCGACCGCCTCCCGATCATCATGCGCTCGCTCGCCAGCGCCTATGATCTGGTGGTCGTGGAATGCGGTCCGACCGACCCGGAAGGCATTGCGCGTCTGCTTGGTGAAGACACGCAGATCGCGCTGGCGCTGATCGACCCGGCCGACGAAGCCGTCGTTGCCAGCACCGAAGCCTTCGCCCAAGCTGGCCACGACGACATGCTGCTGGTGTCGCCAGTCGGCGCCACAGCGGGCCGGAACGGGGTACAGCGCTCGGCAGCTTAATCGCTGCCGTCGCCACCGTCGGTAGAGGAGGCGTCGGACGAAGTGGCGTCCGATCGCGCAGATGCTGTACCACGCCTCAGGCGCTTCAGTAGCGCCCAAAGCCGGTCATTAGCCTTGATCCGACGCTTGGCACCGATCACGCCTTGTAGGGCCAGCGCATAGACCCGGCCTTTCAAGCTCAGCGGCGCGATCGTGTCGAACTGCTGCATTTCGATATCGCACCAGGCGCGCTTGTAGCCTTCATCGCCGACGCTGAAATCGTAGGTCTCAAAGCCCTGCCGCACGGCATCTTCAATGTTGAGAAAAAACAGGAAGTCGCCGGGGCTGGCGTGAACCAGTTCGTCTTCTACGATGCTGCCGAACTCGCAGATCAGGCGATCACCCACCACGGATGAGCCGGTGACCGCGCGGATCGTTCCGCCGACTTCCAGTCCGTGCAACAGAAAGGCTGGCGCTGGCGAGGTTTGCGCCTGGTTGAACAGCGCAGTCAGGAACGGCTGCATATCCGCAAAGACATTGCGGATGCCGAGCCGCTGAAAACGGTCCGCCTTTTGGTTCAGGAACGCTGCGACGAGACGCTCGACCTCATCCGGCATCTTTGCTTCGATCCGTCTGAAACCACCCGCGGCTTCCAGCTTGCGCGTTTGCGAGCGATGCTTCTTGAGGCGGCGCTTGCGGCCGATGCGGTCGAGCACGGCTTCAAAGCCGCAGCTGAGATCAAGCGCCAGGCCGATATTAGCGCTTGGCACGTTTGTTATGCTCGCGAATGGATTGGTAACGCCGTTGATCGATGCGGTCTGCCGCTCGATCAACACAAGGTCGATGTCGGGACGTGCACGATGCAAGCCCTTCAGCATCGCCGCAACAGCGTCTGTGTTCAACGCATGCGCATGATCCGGCAGGATCGGCGGAAAATTGCCATTGGCGTGATTGCCGCCGATTGCCCGCGCCACGCGGCAGCCCTTTTGCCGAACCACCTCCAGCGGCATCATAAGCACGGTGCGGCCCGCAAGCTCCAGGCTGAGGAAAAGGATCTCGCTTGAGCGCGTACGGGTCCAGGCATCCACCCAGTCAGGATGCTGCGCGGCGCCGCAAGTCGTTTGGCTTGTAAACTCGCGGTAGCGTCGCAACGCCTCGTCAGTAACCGCTTCCACGTGCGTAAGGGGAACCACGTTGCCCGAGACTATCGCGCGCTGGTTCAAAGTAGGTTGTTTCGAAACGACTGCGTCAACCATGCTTCAATTCTTGTTCTCTAAAGAACGGGCAAGAAGTTGCCGGGCAAAGTGGCACGCAAAGGTAAAGGGATGATCGACGGCGTCGAAACGCTGCGCAAACTGACACTGGCCACGATGCGGGTGACCGGCCTCGCGGCCTTGGCGCGCCCGTTCCTCGGTGGCATTGGCGTCATCTTGATGCTGCATCGCGTCACCGCGGCACCGGCCAAGCCGCTCGATCTTAACGGGCATCTCGCCGTGCGGCCCGACTTCCTCGATGCAGTCCTCACCGACATGCGACGGCAGGGCTATCGCTTCGTGTCCATGGACGAGGCGGTACGGCTGGTGAAACAGCCGGATGGCGGCGCGCCCTTCGCGACGATCACCCTGGATGACGGCTACCGCGACAACCTCACTGAAGCGCTGCCGATCTTCGAAAAACACCAGACGCCTTTTACAATCTACATCGCGCCCGGGTTGATCGGCGGCGATGTCGATCTCTGGTGGGAGGTGATCGAGGATGTGGTGACGGTCAAGGACAAGGTGCTGTTGGCCACCGAGGGCGGCGCGGTGACCTGGGGCGCACGTACGCGGCCGGAAAAAGCGAAAACTTTCCATCGTTTGATGGGGCACCTGTCAGGCGGCGTCAGCGAGAGCGAACAGCATGGCGTCGTCTCGTCCTTGGGACGCTTGCCCTATTTCGACCTGCTCGAGCGTTCCCGATCCCTGTTGATGTGCTGGGACGAGATCCGCAGCATCGAAGCGCATCCGCTGGGCACCATCGGGGCCCACACGGTCAATCATTATGCTCTGCGCCGTCTCGATGAAGCCACCGCTCGAGCCGAGATCGCCGAAGCCGCCTGTATGCTGGAGCGCGNNCCTGTGTGCTGGAGCGCGAACTCGGCGTGCGCCCGCGCCACATGGCTTACCCTTACGGTTTTGCCAAGGCGGTGGGGGAGCGGGAAGCGCGGCTGGCGGAGGAGGTTGGCTTTGTGTCGGCCGTCACCACCCGTCACGGTCTGATCCATGCCGAACATGCCGGATATCTGCACGCCCTGCCGCGTCTTTCGCTCAACGGCCGCTATCAATCGATCAGCCACGTGCGCACGATGCTATCCGGCCTCACCGTCGCCATGGCCAATCGCGGACGCCGCGTCGTGACGATGTGAGCTAGAGCAATTCCAGCAAAAGTGCGACGCGGTTTTGCGCCCGGAAATTGCGTCTAAACAATGAGATAGAGCATTGCTGGCGATTCTTCTTCGCCGGAAATGCTCTAGCGCCGCTTCGGCTCGGTCACCATCCATTTGATGATGCCCATCGCCGGCAGGATCCACAGCAGGCCCGTGAAGAAGAAGTAGGCGAGGTGAACCCAGGGGCTGGATTCACCGAGATGCCCGACGGCAAACAAGGTCGCGGCCAGCGCGTAAACGCAAACCAGGATGATCAGCAGCACGGTGCCGATCAGTTTCTTCAGGCGAACGGGCATCGGTGATCTCCTCGTCAGCCCGTCTAGAACCCGCATCCGCTGAACGCAACCGGTGCTGTCCAGCGCGACGGCGTGTCGCTGGATGAGGAGGCTTGCTTGGCCGTGCCGAATGGCGCACCACATCGCCCATGAGCACCGCCGCCAGCCCCCTCAGCCTCGACCTTACGCCAGCCAGCGAGCAGGATCGTATCTTGCATAACCGACGGCTCGTTCGCACCTGGCTTTACCTCGTCATCGTGTTCCTTATTGCCATCTTCGTCGTCGGTGGCGGGACGAGACTGACCGGTTCTGGGCTCTCAATCACCGAATGGAAGCCGATTCACGGCGTAATTCCCCCGTTTTCCCTTGCAGAATGGGAAGAAGAGTTCGCAAAATATCGGGAAATTCCCCAATATCAGGAGCTCAATCGAGGCATGAGCCTCGACGAGTTCAAGGGCATCTTCTGGTGGGAATGGGCCCATCGCCTGCTGGCGCGAAGCGTTGGCGTGGTCATGGCGCTGCCGCTGATCTTCTTCTGGGCGACTGGCCGACTTGAACGGAGCTTGAAGCCGAAGCTGCTCGGCATTCTTGCACTCGGCGGACTACAGGGCGCTGTGGGCTGGTGGATGGTGGCGTCTGGCCTGTCTGAACTCACCAGCGTCAGCCAATATCGCCTCGCAACCCATCTCACGCTCGCCTGCATCATCTTCGTGGCGACGGTGGTCACTGCCCGCAGCCTGGCGCCGCATACCGCACCGGCCGCAGATCGTAAGGTCCAGCGCTTTGCTGGCTGGATGGTGGTGGCTGTTCTGGCGCAGGTTTATCTTGGCGCGCTGGTAGCCGGCTTGCATGCCGGGCTGACCTACAACACCTGGCCTTTGATGGATGGCAGCGTCATTCCGGGCGGGCTCTTCGTGATGGATCCGGGCATCGTCAATCTGTTCGAGAACCCGAAGACGGTGCAGTTCGTGCATCGCCTGGGCGCTTACACGGTGCTGGTTCTGGCGCTGATCCATGCCTTCCAGACAGCCCGTCTTGCGCCGGACTCGACGCATGCACGACGCGCAACGCTGCTGGTGATCCTGCTGCTCGGTCAGGCAGCGCTCGGCATCACGGCGCTTCTGCTGGTGGTGCCATTCTCTTGGGCGATCCTGCACCATGCCGGTGCCATTCTCGTGTTGGGCTTCACGGCCGCGCATTGGCGCGGCACGAAGGGCGCGATGCCGTTGCCGACCGCGGGTGCGGTTCGGCACTGAAGCTCAGGCGGCCTTGCCGAGCATGAGGTCCATGTTCTGCACGGCTGCACCCGAGGCGCCCTTGCCGAGATTGTCGAGCACTGCCACCAGATTGGCCTGACCGCCGCCTTCCGTGCCGAACACGAAGAGCTTCATGCGGTTGGTGTCGTTGAGCTCGGTCGGATCAACACGGGTCCGCGCAATCCCTTCGGCGTAGGGCACGACCTCGACCACACCCGCGCCGGCATAATGCTTTTCCAGTGCGGCATGCAGATCGGCCAAGCTCGGGCTGCCGTTCAAATCGCCGAGGAACAGCGGCACTTGCACGAGCATACCCTGCGCGAAACGGCCGACGCTCGGCGAGAAAAGCGGCCTGCGGTCGAGCAAGCCGTGGGTTTGCAGTTCCGCAACATGCTTGTGCGACAGCGTCAGGCCGTAAAGGAAGTGAGGCGCGGTGATCGCATCCGCCGCATCGGGGTTCTCCATCTGCGCAATCATCTGCTTGCCGCCGCCGGTGTAACCGGACACGGCGTTGACCGACATGGGATAGTCGGCAGGCAGGATGCCGCCTTCCACCAGCGGGCGGACCAAGCCGATTGCGCCCGTTGGATAACAGCCGGGATTCGCAACCAGTCGCGCACTACCGATTTTCTCGGCTTGGCCCTTCGTCAGTTCCGCAAAGCCGTTNNCAAAGCCGTAGGCCCAATCCGGCGCCTATCGGAAAGCTGTCGAGGTGTCGATGACACGCGTCGAACTTTCGTCGCCCAGCAGCGCCACCGCTTCCTTCGATGCGGCATCCGGCAGGCAGAGGATGGCGATGTCCGAAGCCTTCAGAAACTCGGCGCGGGCTTCCGGGTCCTTGCGGCGTTCAACCGGGATGGACAGGATTTCGAGATCATCACGGTCGGCCAGGCGCGTGCGGATCTGCAGGCCGGTCGTGCCGTGTTCGCCATCGATGAAGATCTTCGGTTTCATATCCGTCATTCCCGTCTGCCTTGAGGCTTATTAATGCTTTGCGCGCACTTGAAGACTCAACTCGCGAGCCAGTTGAATCAAGATGCGAAGATCAGCGGCGCGCCTTCCGCTCGGCAGCGAGGCCGACATAATGCTGCGCGACCGTAGAGGCCGCGATCGCCGTGATGTCGGCGTGGTCGTAGGGTGGCGACACTTCCACCACATCGGCGCCTACGATGTCGAGCGAGCCGAGACGGCGCAGCACCGATAGGATGCGGGCCGAGGAGGGGCCGCCAGCCACAGGCGTTCCCGTGCCGGGGGCATAAGCGGGATCGAGGCAGTCGATGTCGAAGGTGAGGTAGGTCTTGCGGCCGGCGGTGCGGCGCTCGATGCGCTCGACGATCTCGGACACGCGCATGTCCTCGATTTCCTCGCCATAGATGATCTCGATGCCGAAATCTTCGGGCGCATGCGTGCGGATGCCGACCTGGATCGAGGTCGCCGGATCGATCACGCCGTCGCGCACGGCGCGGCACACGAAGGAGCCGTGATCGATGCGCTTGCCGTCATCCGGCCAGGTGTCCTGATGCGCGTCGAACTGAACCAGTGACAGCGGCCCGTATTTGGCGGCATGCGCCTTTAGGATCGGCCATGTCACGAAGTGGTCACCGCCGAGTGAAAGAAGGAAGGCGCCGCCGGAAATCAGCTCCGCCGCTTCGTTCTCGATGATCCCTGGCGTTTCGGCATGGTAGCCGTTGTCGAACAGGCAGTCGCCATAGTCGACGACGCTGAGGTCATCGAAGAACTGGCGTTGGAAGGGGTATTGCGGATCGTTGTCGAAGATCGCGGACGCGCGGCGGATTGCCTGCGGGCCGAAGCGTGCGCCCGGACGGTTGGTGACGGCAGCATCGAACGGAATGCCCCAGACTACGACGTCGGCACCTGCCACGTCCTTCGTGTAGCGGCGGCGCATGAAGGACAGCGCGCCGGCATAGGTCGGGTCGCCGGACGGACCGAAATTGTTGCGGGCGGTGAAAGCGTTGTCGATTGACTTGGGCGGCATCCGAGAATCCTTCTGGCCTTCTAGCGGCAACGGTTTCCTAGTTGGCACCTTTGCGTGACGAGGCAACAAAAAAGCGGACCCGAAGGCCCGCTTTTTCGATGATCCAATATGGAAGCGGTTTAGCGCTTCGAGAACTGGAACGAACGACGGGCCTTGGCCTTACCGTACTTCTTGCGCTCGACGACGCGGCTGTCGCGCGTCAGGAAGCCGCCCTTCTTGAGGACGCTGCGCAGTTCCGGCTCGAAGTAGGTGAGAGCCTTCGAAATGCCGTGACGAACGGCGCCAGCCTGGCCCGACAGACCACCACCGGCAACGGTTGCGATCACGTCGTACTGGCCGTTGCGAGCAGCGGCGACGATCGGCTGCTGCAGGATCATCTGCAGAACCGGACGTGCGAAGTAGCCAACGAATTCCTTGTCGTTGACGATGATCTTGCCCGAACCTGGCTTGATCCAAACGCGAGCGATCGCGTTCTTGCGCTTGCCGGTTGCATAGGCGCGGCCATGCTTGTCCAGCTTCTGAACGTGAACCGGGGCAGCAGCCTGCTCGCCCGACTGCACGCCCGTTGCAGCGCCGAGGTCTGCGAGGGAGTTGAGATCAGCCATTATGCGGCCCTCTTGTTCTTGGAGTTCAGAGCGCCGACGTCCAGCGTCTCCGGCTGCTGTGCCTCATGGCCGTGCTCGGTGCCGGCATAAACGCGCAGGTTCTTCATCTGGCGACGGCCAAGCGGCCCTCGCGGGATCATGCGTTCAATAGCCTTCTCGACAACGCGCTCCGGGAAGCGGCCTTCGAGCAGCTGGCGCGCAGTGCGCTCCTTGATGCCGCCGGGGTGACCGGTGTGCCAGTAGTAAACCTTGTCGGTGTACTTCTTGCCGGTGAACACGACCTTGTCGGCATTGATGATGATGACGTTGTCGCCATCGTCCACATGCGGGGTGAACGTGGCTTTGTGCTTGCCGCGCAGGCGGTTTGCGACGAGGGTGGCGAGGCGGCCGACGACGAGCCCTTCGGCGTCGATCAGGACCCACTTCTTTACCACCTCCGCAGGCTTCTGCGAAAAGGTTGCCATGGTTTTTCCTTAGGACCTTCCATGCGGAAGGCGTTTCTTGTTGCTTGCGTTCATCGGAGACGGATCCGCGGTGAACATAAAAACAACGGCCCCCGAACGAGCGCCGCTGATGGAATGTCTCAAAACGAGCCATATCGCAGCGTCAAGGCTACCGACGCAGCTCTAAAAAGCACTTTATACAACCAAAACAAGCGGATAATGGTAGAGGTATTATTTTACCGCGCGCTTTTGCGGCAGGGCATACGTGCCTGTCGCATGCGCGATCACCGCTTCGTCTTCACCAGCCACCAGTTCGATGTCGAACATGGCAAGGCTTCGGCCCAGCTTCAGCAAGCGAGTGCGCCCAAGAATTGCGCCGGGACCCGCCTTTCGCATGAAGGTGATGTTAAGGTTGGTCGTAACCGCCAGCGCCTCGCGACCCACATGCGCGAGGACGCAGGCATAACCGCCGATGTCGGACAGCGTGAACAGGCAGGGGCCCGACACGGTATCGCCGGGGCGCAGATGCCGCTCGGTCGCATTCAGGCGCACGGTACACGCGCCGGGCGCTACCGAAACGACCTCATAGTCGCGTGTCTGGCCGTTCAGGTGCGGATAGATCTCGGCAATGAAGGCGTTGATCTCATCCGATGTCATCACCGGCTGGATGGGGGTGGCTGGCAAGATCGTCCTCCTCAATCTCTCGCCTGCCAGATGAACCATGACTGGCACATCCCCTTCAAGCGCGCATATGATGCAACAAAAGCAGGAGGAAACGATGGCTGAAGTTCACGCATTGCGTCCGCAAACCCAGTCTGGCCCGGTGCACGAGGTGCTGGAAAAAGGCGTGTTGCGCCTGACCCTCGATTCGCCGCCCGCCAACGCCTTGTCGATCGCCCTCATGGAGCGGCTGCGTGAGCTGCTGGACAAAGCGCGCGACGACAAGGCCGTGCGCGTCATCGTCATCAGTGCTGTTGGCCGCATCTTTTCCGGCGGGCACGATCTCAAGGAAATCACCCTGCATCGCGCCGACCCCGATCGCGGCAGTGCCTTCTTCGAGCAGACAATGCGGCTTTGCGCCGACCTCATGCAAGCGATCGTCAATCATCCGAAGCCGGTGATTGCCGAAGTGGCAGGCCTGGCGACAGCGGCCGGCTGCCAGCTCGTCGCCAGCTGCGATCTGGCGATTGCTTCGACGGAGGCGACCTTCTGCACGCCGGGCGTCAATATCGGCCTGTTCTGTTCCACGCCGATGGTCGCGCTCACCCGCAACGTCTCGCGCAAGCAGGCCATGGAGATGCTGCTCACCGGCGAAACGATCGAAGCGACGGAGGCGCGCGAGTTCGGGCTGATCAACCGCGTGGTGCCGCCGGAATACCTGAATCAGGTCGTGAACAAATATGCCGAAGCCATTGCTTCCAAATCACCTCTGACGGTGAAGATCGGCAAGGAAGCCTTCTACAAGCAGGCTGAGATGAGCTTATCGGACGCCTATGACTACACGGCCCGCGTCATGGTCGAGAACATGATGGCGCGCGACGCGGAAGAGGGCATCGGCGCCTTCATCGGAAAGCGCAAGCCGGAATGGACGGGGGAGTGAATGGCTAGGGTATCAACCTTTTCTCGTGAGATTATTGGACGGATATCACTGCATGAGGAGGTGGATGCCCAGCTGTTCACCTACGATTTAGATGGTCGTAAACTGATGCAGATTAACACAGTAGGCAGACCTACACGCGAACTACCAGGCAAGGTAAGTCAGAGCTTGCAGTTCGATGAGGCAAGTGCTCGTGAGCTTTTCGAAGCGTTTCGAGATCATTTTGGATTCAAATGAATCACGACCGCTATTCCGACGAATATCTTGCTGAAATCCTCGGCACTACTCGCACCATTGCAGTGGTGGGCGCGTCGCCGAACGCCATGCGTCCGTCCTATGGCGTGATGCGGTTCCTGATTGGCAGCGGTTACACCGTCCTGCCGGTCAATCCTGGCCAGGTGGGCAAGGAAATCCTGGGGCAACCGGTGTTCGGCCGGCTGGCCGATATATCGGACGACATCGACATGGTCGATGTGTTCCGGGCTTCGGAAGCCGTTCCCGCTTTGGTGGACGAGATCCTGGCTTTGGAGCGCCGCCCGAAGGTGATCTGGATGCAGCTTGGCATTCGCAATGATCAGGCTGGCGCCAAGGCGGAAGCTGAGGGCATCAAGGTTGTGATGAACCGCTGCCCGGCGATCGATTATCCGCGCCTGTCGGGGAAGATCAGAGCCTTCCGCTGACCGGGTATCTGCCCTCTTCAGGAATGGCGTTCTCTCATCCGGCCGATCGAAGGCGCTGATGGCGATCTCTGACGATCCGTTCGGCAACTTTGTTCTTTGCACTCGACAACAAGCAAGGTGCATAGTCGCTGGTTAGGACGGACATCATCGAGGAGGAACCTGCATGACCGACGCCCCTGGCTTCAACACGCTTGCCGTTCACGCCGGCGCGCAGCCTGATCCATCGACCGGCGCGCGCGCGACGCCGATCTACCAGACGACCTCTTACGTCTTCAACGATGCGGACCATGCGGCGTCGCTGTTCGGACTGCAGGCCTTCGGCAACATCTACACCCGCATTATGAACCCGACGCAGGCCGTGCTTGAAGAAAGGGTGGCGGCGTTAGAAGGCGGCACGGCGGCGCTGGCTACGGCATCCGGCCATGCGGCCCAGATGCTCACCTTCCACAATATCATGCAGCCCGGCGACAATTTCGTCGCGGCGCGCCGGCTTTATGGCGGCTCGATCAACCAGTTCGGCCATGCCTTCAAGAATTTCGGCTGGGAAGTGCGCTGGGGCGATACGGACGACATTGCGAGCTTCGAACCGCTGATCGACGAGCGTACGCGCGGCGTGTTCATCGAAAGTCTGGCCAATCCCGGCGGCACCTTTGTGGACATCGCCGGTATCGCCGAGATTGCCCACAAACACGGCCTGCCGCTGATCGTCGACAACACGCTGGCGACGCCGTACCTGATCCGGCCGTTCGAACATGGCGCCGACGTGGTGATCCATTCGCTCACCAAATTCATCGGCGGCCATGGCAATTCGATCGGCGGCATCATCGTCGATGGCGGCACGTTCGACTGGTCGAAATCCGGCAATTACCCGATGCTGTCGGAACCGCGGCCGGAATATGCCGGCATCAAGCTGCACGAGACATTTGGCAATTTCGCCTTTGCGATCGCTGCGCGCGTGCTCGGTCTGCGCGACTTCGGCCCGGCCATCTCGCCCTTTAACGCCTTCCTGATCCTCACCGGCCTGGAAACGCTGCCGCTGCGCATGGAGCGGCATTGCGAGAACGCCCTGGCCGTCGCGCAGTGGTTGAAGGGGAACGACAAGGTCGCCTGGGTTAACTATCCCGGTTTGGCCGATGACCCAAACCACGCGCTCCAGCAGCGCTATTCGCCCAAGGGCAGCGGCGCCGTGTTCACCTTCGGTTTGAAGGGCGGCTACGAGGCCGGCGTCCGGTTCGTGGAAGGGCTGGAACTGTTTTCGCACCTAGCCAATATCGGCGATACCAAGTCGCTGGTGATCCATCCGGCGTCCACCACGCACCGGCAGTTATCGGACGAGCAGAAGGTGGCAGCGGGTGCGGGACCGGACGTGGTGCGGCTTTCTGTGGGCATCGAAGATGTCAAAGACATCATCGCAGATCTGTCACAGTCGTTTGACAAGCTATAAACGAGCTGCCTGAACATTGGCGGCTGGAGACACGCCGCCAATGACGTTTTTTGCCGCCATCAACACGACGGGGATCGAGCCGGAAGCCGGCGCGCCTGCGCCTGACCGCATTATTTCCGGCCAGCCGACCTTCCGCACCTGGAATGCCGAAGAAACGGCCGAGGGCCTCTGTGCCGGCATCTGGGAAGCGACGCCCGGCAAGTGGCGCATTGTCTATGACGAATGGGAGTTCTGCCACATCCTGAGCGGCCTTTCCGTCATCACGGAGGATGATGGTCAAGCGCGCACGGTCAAGCCGGGCGACAGCTTCGTCCTCAAGCCGGGCTTCAAAGGCACATGGGAAGTGCTTGAAACGACTCGCAAGGAGTATGTGATCCACCTTCGGCCGCAAGCCAGCTGAGGCGGCCCATGCGGATCTTCCTGATCAACCTCGATCACTTGCCGGATCGCTTGGCGTTCATGACGGCGCAGCTCGAGTCGCTGGGTTTGCAGGCCGAGCGGCTGGCTGCGGTTGAGGGCGACAAGATTGATCTGTCACCCTATGCCTCCTATAGCCTTAGACCGGGCGAGGTGGGCTGCTTCCTCAGTCATCGCGAGGCATGGCGCCGCCTTGTCGCTTCGGGAGCTGAACTGGCGCTGGTGCTCGAAGACGACGTGCGGCTCAGCCAGGATCTTCCGGCTGTGCTGCAAGCCGCCGCGAAGCTTGGCGCAGGCAATCACATCCTCAAGCTGGATACGTCCGGCCGTCCGATTGCGGTGGAGGCGAATACGCTGGCAGCGCTGGAACGTGTTCGCTTCGCGCGTCTTTGCAGCGAACATACGGGCACGGCCGGCTACATCATTTCCGCGAAAGCTGCGGGCGAATTGCTGGTACGATCAACGACGTTTTCCGAGCCGGTCGATCTCTTCATGTTCGGGAAACGCGCTGTGCTGGTGTCGAGCCCGTTGATCATCCAGGCTGTCCCGGCCGTCGTCGCGCAGGAAAAGCGGTTCCGCGCGGTTCATGGAACCGAAATGGGCAGCGTCATCCGTCACCATAGACCCGGCAACGCTTCAGTCATCACCAAAGTGTTCAGGGAACTGCGGCGTTGGCTTCGCAAGCTTGCGAAACTCGTCGCGTCCTTACCGAGCCGCCTACGGGGCACGCATCACTATCTACGTGTCCCGTTTGCCTGATCCACGCAGGCTGATCCTTTTGTCCGATTGCATCGGTACAACCTGTGCCTGGCCGACAACTTAACCCTGGCCGCGAACCTTCCAGCGACACTCTTGCGAAGCCGGGCAAGGGCACCTTATTTGTGTCTGGCAATTCCACTCTTCGATTCCCGTGATTCGGCCTGCTTGGCGACGGAAATCCCAGCCTGACAAAGGGACAAACCCATGAGAGATCCGGTCGAACGCGCCATGAGCCTCGTCCCCATGGTTGTCGAACAGACGAACCGTGGCGAACGCGCCTATGACATCTTCTCGCGTCTCCTGAAGGAGCGCATCATCTTCATCACCGGTCCGGTGGAAGACGGCATGGCGACGCTGGTTTGCGCGCAGTTGCTTTTCCTTGAAGCCGAGAACCCGAAGAAGGAGATCGCGCTTTACATCAACTCGCCGGGCGGCGTGGTGACGTCGGGCATGGCGATCTATGACACGATGCAGTTCATCAAGCCGGCCGTTTCGACGCTCTGCGTCGGTCAGGCCGCTTCGATGGGTTCGCTGCTGTTGTGCGCCGGTCATCCGGATATGCGCTTTGCGACGCCGAATGCCCGCATCATGGTGCACCAGCCTTCGGGCGGCTTCTCCGGCCAGGCTTCGGATATCGAGCGACATGCGCAGGACATCATCAAGCTGAAGCGCCGCTTGAACGAGGTTTACGTCAAGCACACCGGCAAGGATTATGAGACGATCGAGCGCACGCTCGACCGTGATCACTTCCTGACCGCCGACGAAGCGAGAGACTTCGGCTTGATCGACAAGGTCATTTCGAGCCGCGAAGCGATTGAAGACGCGGTCGCAAAGGCCTGACGCGCTTCCTTGCAGGTCCTGCCGCAGCCCGCGACTTTCCGCAGGGCTGCGGTATTTCTGTCACAATTTCTTGTTCCCTCAGCGAGTGCATAGGCCTACGTTAAGCCTATGTTGAGCTTATGGCGTGGAGATTCCATTCTCGGGAATCGGTACGCGGGAAATCAGGTGGGCGAGAAGACGTTAGAACCTTTGCTGTCGATCTGCCGGAATCGAAGCGAAGCCTAGTGCGCGGGAACAGCGACCATTGATGGTTGTTCAACAGTGAGCCCTCTGCACAGGACTTCTTCTCACCAGGAATGAGCAGCCGCTTTCGGGCGGGTTGAGCGAAAGGACGAGTTTGATGAGCAAAGTGGGCACCGGCGGCGGCGACTCCAAGAACACGCTGTACTGCTCCTTCTGCGGCAAGAGCCAGCACGAGGTGCGCAAGCTGATTGCAGGCCCGACCGTGTTCATCTGTGATGAATGCGTCGAACTGTGCATGGACATCATCCGCGAGGAGAACAAGACCTCGATGGTGAAGTCCCGCGAGGGCGTTCCGACCCCGCAGGAGATCTTGAAGGTTCTTGACGATTACGTGATCGGCCAGCCTTACGCCAAGCGCGTGCTGTCGGTTGCCGTTCACAACCACTACAAGCGCCTGGCGCATGCGACGAAGAACAACGACGTCGAATTGGCCAAGTCGAACATCCTGCTGATCGGCCCGACCGGTTGCGGCAAGACGCTGCTCGCGCAGACGCTCGCCCGCATCATCGACGTGCCCTTTACCATGGCCGATGCCACGACGCTGACCGAGGCCGGCTATGTCGGTGAGGACGTCGAGAACATCATCCTGAAGCTGCTTCAGGCCGCCGACTACAATGTCGAGCGTGCTCAGCGCGGCATCGTTTACATCGATGAGATCGACAAGATCAGCCGCAAGTCTGACAACCCGTCGATCACGCGCGACGTGTCGGGCGAGGGCGTTCAACAGGCCCTGCTCAAGATCATGGAAGGCACCGTTGCTTCCGTGCCACCGCAGGGCGGTCGCAAGCATCCGCAGCAGGAATTCCTGCAGGTGGATACGGCCAACATCCTGTTCATCTGCGGCGGCGCGTTTGCCGGCCTCGATCGCATCATCTCGGATCGCGGCCGCAAGACCTCGATCGGTTTTGGCGCAACCGTTGCTTCGCCGGAAGATCGTCGCTCGGGTGACCTGTTCCGCCAGGTGGAGCCGGAAGATCTCTTGAAGTTCGGCCTGATTCCGGAGTTCGTCGGCCGCTTGCCGGTTCTGGCGACGCTGGAAGACCTGGATGAGCCTGCGCTGATCCAGATCCTGACCGAGCCGAAGAACGCGCTGGTGAAGCAGTATCAGCGCCTGTTCGAGATGGAGAATGTCGAGCTGACCTTCCACGAAGGTGCGCTCTCGGCGATCGCCAAGCGCGCCATCGAGCGCAAGACCGGCGCACGCGGCCTTCGCTCGATCATGGAAGCGATCCTGCTCGACACGATGTTCGAGCTGCCGGCGCTGGAAGGCGTGCAGGAAGTCGCGATCTCAGATGAGGTGGTGCAGGGCAATGCACGCCCGCTCTACATCTATGCCGAGAAGGAGAAGGGCAGCGTCAGCGCCTGAGGCTCCCGCTTGAACCTGAATCAGCCCGCCGACGCCGCACTATTCGCGGCGCCGGCGGGCTTTTTCGTTTCAGTCCCTGGCGGCTCGAACCATCTTCCGCAACGGTGCGAAGGCGCTGGGAGCGGAGGCTTGAAACACTTGGTGGATATAGCCACCTAACACCCTGTCAGGCTGTTTCCCGCAAGATCCGTGCTGATAGGTGGCTGATGAAAAATCAGCCGTAGGCGGACCGCGGCATGGCCGTTAATATGAGACTCGCTTTCGGCCATCAGGCGTTGGCGAGGTGAAAGGCAAGACAATGACCAAGACTCCCCGCTCTTCCGGATCAGGAACGTTCGCTGTCCTGCCGCTGCGCGACATCGTGGTTTTCCCCCACATGATCGTGCCGCTCTTCGTGGGCCGTGAAAAGTCGATCAAGGCTTTGGAAGAGGTCATGGGCGCCGACAAGCAGATCCTGCTTGCCACCCAGATGAATGCTGCCGACGATGATCCGGCATCCGACGCGATCTTCGATGTCGGCACGCTTGCCAATGTGCTCCAGCTGCTGAAGCTGCCCGACGGCACCGTGAAGGTGCTGGTGGAAGGCACGACGCGCGCAAAGATCACCGAATTCACCGACCGTGGCGACTTCCACGAGGCGCAGGCAGTGACGCTTGACGAGCCGGAGGAAGAAGAGGTCGAGATCGAGGCGCTGGCCCGCTCGGTGGTTTCCGACTTCGAAAACTACGTCAAGCTGAACAAGAAGATCTCGCCCGAAGTGGTTGGCGCCGCCAGCCAGATCGACGATTATTCCAAGCTCGCCGACACCATTGCCTCGCATCTCGCGATCAAGATCCCTGAGAAGCAGGAGATGCTGGCGACCCTTTCCGTGCGCGAGCGCCTGGAAAAGGCGATGGGCTTCATGGAAGCCGAGATCTCGGTTCTGCAGGTGGAAAAGCGCATCCGCAGCCGCGTCAAGCGGCAGATGGAGAAGACGCAGCGCGAATACTACCTCAACGAGCAGATGAAGGCGATCCAGAAGGAGCTCGGCGAGGGTGAGGACGGCCGTGACGAGGCAGCCGAACTTGAAGCGCGCATCAAGAAGACGCGCCTGTCCAAGGAAGCCCGCGAAAAGGCCGATGCCGAGTTGAAGAAGCTCAAAACGATGTCGCCGATGTCGGCTGAGGCCACCGTCGTGCGCAACTATCTCGACTGGATGCTGTCGATCCCGTGGAACAAGAATTCCAAGGTGCGGCAGGATCTGGCCTTCTCCGAAGAGGTGCTCGACAACGACCACTTCGGTCTCGACAAGGTCAAGGAGCGCATCGTCGAATATCTGGCCGTCCAAAGCCGTCAGAAGAAGCTGAAGGGTCCGATCCTTTGCCTCGTCGGCCCTCCCGGTGTCGGCAAGACCTCGCTGGCCCGCTCGATCGCCAAGGCAACCGGACGCGAATATGTTCGCGTGGCACTCGGCGGCGTGCGTGACGAAGCCGAAATTCGCGGTCACCGCCGTACCTATATCGGCTCGATGCCCGGCAAAGTCATCCAGTCGATGAAGAAGGCGAAGCGTTCGAATCCGCTCTTCCTCCTCGATGAGATCGACAAGATGGGTCAGGACTTCCGCGGCGATCCGTCATCGGCTCTGCTTGAAGTGCTCGATCCCGAACAGAACTCGACCTTCATGGATCACTATCTTGAGGTCGAGTACGATCTGTCGAGCGTGATGTTCGTGACGACGGCCAATACGATGAACATTCCGGGTCCGTTGCTGGACCGCATGGAAGTCATCCGCATCGCCGGCTACACGGAAGACGAGAAGGTGGAGATCGCCAAGCGGCACCTGCTGCCCAAGGCGATCCGAGATCACGCGCTGCAGCCTTCGGAGTTTTCGGTTAACGACGATGCGCTGCGTTTGATCATTCAGACCTATACGCGGGAAGCCGGCGTGCGCAGCCTCGAGCGTGAGCTGATGAAGCTGGCCCGTAAGGCCGTGACCGAAATCATCCGCACCAAGAAGCCGTCGGTCGATGTGACCGCCGAGAACCTTGGCGACTATCTCGGCGTTCAGCGCTTCCGTTTCGGCCAGGCCGAGATGGACGATCAGGTCGGTGTGGTCACGGGTCTTGCCTGGACGGAAGTCGGCGGTGAGCTGTTGACGGTGGAAGCGGTCATGATGCCCGGCAAGGGCAAGATGACGGTGACCGGCAACCTCAAGGACGTGATGAAGGAATCGATTTCGGCAGCGGCATCCTACGTCCGTTCGCGTGCGATCGACTTCGGCATTGAGCCGCCGATCTTCGACAAGCGCGACATCCATGTGCACGTGCCGGAAGGTGCGACGCCGAAGGATGGTCCGTCGGCCGGTGTGGGCATGACGACGGCGATCGTGTCGGTCATGACGGGCATCCCGATCCGCGCCGATGTCGCCATGACCGGCGAGATCACATTGCGGGGCAGGGTGCTGCCGATCGGCGGCCTCAAGGAGAAGCTGCTTGCAGCCCTCCGCGGCGGCATCAAGAAGGTGATCATTCCGGAAGAAAACGCCAAGGATCTGGCGGATATCCCGGATAATGTGAAGAGCGGCATGGAGATCGTCCCTGTCAGCCGCATCGGCGAAGTGCTTCAGCACGCTCTGGTTCGCATGCCGACGGCGATTGAGTGGGTCGAGCCGGTGGAAACACCGAAGCCGATTGGCGAAGAAGCGGGCAAGTCGCTCGCCCACTAAGCAGGAAAAAAACGAGAGCCGGGCTTCCAAGCCCGGCTTTTTTCGTGTGAAAAGCCTTGGAAAAGCGGGAAAAGCTTTACCCCGGCGCAGATTCCGGCTTGGGTAAAGTGCTTGGGATCCCTAGAGTCCCGCCGGATTGAACTAGTTTTCGAGACAACACCTGAGAGAGGGAGAGATCGATGAACAAGAATGAACTCGTAGCCGCAGTGTCCGAGTCCGCTAGCCTGGGCAAGAACGAAGCTGCAGCTGCTGTCGACGCTGTCTTCGCTGCGATCACCGCAGAGCTGAAGAATGGCGGCGACGTCCGTCTCGTCGGCTTCGGCAACTTCAGCGTTTCCAAGCGCGAAGCCACCACCGGCCGCAATCCGCAGACCGGCGCCGAAGTGAAGATCCCTGCTCGCAACGTGCCGAAGTTCTCGGCCGGCAAGGGCCTCAAGGATTCCGTGAACGGCTGATCTGGTTTCAAACCAGTGGTTCACAAAGGGCGGGTCATTCCCGCCCTTTTTTATGCAGCGTGGCGATGAATGGACGAGCAGTCAGTCGGCTTGGCTGATGTTGTCGGACATGCGTTGCAGTACGCGGGAAACGACGCTCAGTTCGTCGTCACCGATCCCCGCCAGCACAAGCTCGTTGAAGTCGTCCGTCAGCCGCATCAGCTTCGCCGTTTGTTCACGGGCGCGATCGGTCAGGAAGATGCCCTTGGAGCGTCGGTCGCTTGAAAGCGCCACGCGGCGGATAAAGCCGTTCTTCTCCATGGCATCGATCAACGTCACCATTGAAGGCTGCTCAACTTCCATAAGCTTGGCCAGCTCCTTCTGGGTCGTTCCTTCGCGCCCGGAAAGGTAGAAGAGCAGACGTGAACGGGAAAGAGTGAGGTCTTGTGCCTTCAGCCGCGCATCGTAGAGCGTGCGCATTTTGCGCGTCACCACCCCGAGTTGCGGCATGAAAGAAGACCGCACGGAAGCTTCACTCATGGCCAAACGCCTTCAACGATATAAATAGGTTGCTATCTAATGCATAGCTAACATTTAGGTTGCGGAACTCGCGACTGGCTCAATGTGCCAGACGTTAGGGATCAAGGTCGCCGCTTCAGCCTCGATCACAGCTTCATCAAGCGCACTTCTTCTGCGGTATGGACGAGGTGTCGAGGCGTTCCGGCTTGCCGATCAAGTAGCCTTGCACGTCATCGCATCCCAGGCCCCGCACCAGTTCGAGCTGCTCCAACGTTTCCACGCCTTCAGCAAGTGTGGGCACGCACATGTCCTGTCCAAGCTGGGTGATGGCCCTGAGAACAGCCATTGCGTGGCTGTCGGTCACCGCGCTGGCAACGAAGCTGCGGTCGATCTTGATGCGGTCGATCGGGAAATCGCGCAGATGGGCGAAAGACGAGTAGCCCGTTCCGAAATCATCCATCGCAACCTTGATCCCCAAAGCGCGAATTTCACCCAGGATGTGGGCGAGCGCCTGACCATCGGCCACCAAAGCAGTTTCCGTCAACTCGATTTCCAGGCGATGAGGCGGCAACCCGCTTCGGTCGAGTGCGCTGACAATGTGGGCGCGCAGCGACGGCGACTTGAACTGCACGGGCGAAATATTGACGGCCACGTGCTGATCGTCGGCCCAACATGCGGCCTCGCGGCAGGCTTCTTCCAGCACCCACTGACCGATCGCAACGATCTGGCCGGTTTCCTCTGCAAACGGAATGAACTCCGCTGGCGATACGCGGCCGCGCGTTGGATGCTCCCACCGGATCAGCGCTTCGTAGCCGACGATGCGATCGTCATGCAGCGAAAGGATCGGCTGATAGGCGAGGTGGAATTGCCGCTGCTCGATCGCGGCCTTGATATCCTGCTCGAGCTGATGACGCGCCGCGATCTGCTCCAGCATGCCCGATTGGTAACAGGAAGCTTGTCCGCGTCCGGCATGCTTGGCCTCGTAGAGCGCAAGATCGGCGCGCTGCATCAGCTCGGTTACGTCCTGCGCATCATCGGTGCAGCACATGCCGATGCTGCATCCGATCGATAGGGTGAAATCCTGAATGAGAAAGGGTCGGCTCATGGCGTCGACGATGTTGTTGGCGACGCTCATGGACAGGTCGAGGTCGCCATAAACCAGAACCGCCAGTTCATCGCCCCCGTAGCGCGCAACAAAATCGTCGCCGCCGGTCACATCGCGGATCCGCTCGGCGACTGCGACCAGAAGCTCGTCGCCAACCGAATGGCCGAACGTGTCGTTGACGGCCTTGAACCGATCCAGATCGACCAGCAGCAGCTTGTAGCGGCGCTTGGGCGCAAAGCCTTCTTCCATGCGTTCCTGCAACGCACGCCGGTTAGCAAGCGCAGTCAGCGGATCATGATAAGCCATGTGTTCGATGCGGAGCTGCGCCTGACGCTCAGCCGTCTTGTCGTCGAAGGTAATGACGACACCGCCCTGCACCGGCCCACTGACGACTTCGAGCAGGCGCCCGTCCGCAAAACTGTGTTCGAACGTTTCGGACTGAGCGAGCTTCATCACGCTCTGAACGCGCCGGGTGATCCGCTGCCGCTCTTGCCCGTCCCAGGAACTGCTTTTCGCAAGCACACTAATCAGTTCGGAAACCGTCATGCCGCGATGAACGACGCCTTTGCTGATGTCGAACATCTTGAGGAAGCGATCGTTAAACAAGCGCAGGCGATGATCTTCGCCAATGAAAAGCAAGCCGTTCGACATGTTGTCGAGCGCGGTCGCCAGAATGGTCGTGTGGGCGCGTTCCTGGATACGCAGACGCTTGGAAGCGATCAGCGAAATCATTGCGCCGGCAAACAGGGTGAGTGAAGCGCCGCCGGTCAGCGCGCCTAGTATCGGGTTCAGATGCTCAAGGGTCTGGAAGCCCGGCACCTGCGTCAGGGAAACGCCGGAAATGGCAATGAAATGCGTGGCGCAAACGCCGGTGGTGAATAGAAGCGTCTTGACGACGCGGGTGTGAAAACGCCCGGTAATCGCCATCGCGGTGCCGTAACAGGCTGCACCCGCGAGGCAGGCGAGAACAGCCGCGGGCAGGGATTGCGTTTGCAGACATCCGACAATGGCCGCCATACCCGTAAAGTGCATGGCACCGATGCCAAGGCCGGCGATCGCACCCAGCGTGATGCGGATCGGCTGTCTCGGGAAAAAAACCGTCGCAGCCAGCGGCACGCCGACGGTTAGAACGCTGATGCCGATTGAAAGCAGCGTCCAATCTAAGTCGTAATTCATCGCGAGGTCGACACGATAGCCGAGCATGGCAAGGAAGTGGGTCGTCCAAACAGTAACACCTGCAACCACGGCGGTTGCGGACAGCCACCAGTAGCGGTCGGTTCCCCGTGTGCGCGCCGAGCGGCGCAACAAGCCGACGAGCAGCCAGGAACCGACAAGGCAGATCAGAAGGGCTGCGGCGACCAGCCCCAAGGATTGCTCGGTTGCGAGCCGCAAAAAGGATGCAGACATAGAAAAGGTCCAGGCACCCTCATCTGGATCAGGGCCGACCTTGCCGGTCGAACCTGTTCCTCGGCTGCCTGCCGCATCCCTCGCGAGGGCGCGCGCCAGGATCGCATCTAGCTAAGTCATACAGAGATGAAGAAAAGAGGCCAACCGAGCACGCATCGTCAATAACTGACGATGCAACTTTCGGCGTTGATTTTCGTAGCTGGCTAGTTTGTTCAACGCTTACGAAGGGCCGGAGCGGAAAGTGGACGCTCAACCGATATAGGTCTGCCGTCCGTTCCAGTCCACTATATAGACGGCCAATCCGCTTGTCGTCTTGATCAGCTGGCGTAAAGTCGCCTCGTCCATGAGGCTGAAGGCGGTGGAAAAGGCGTCGGCCATTGTTGCCGTCGGCGCAATCGTCGTGACGCGGCGATAGGTGAGGGGTACCGCACCTCTGCGGGGGTCCAGCACATGGCTGAAGCGGCCATCCCGGTCGAAGTGAAAGCCGGCACCTGAGGTGGTCGCGATCGCCTTGTCGACCAGGTCGATCACGGTGTCCGGCTCCAAGCCCATCTCGGTATCGGCCAAACCGACCCGCCACGGAAGGCCATCCTCTTTCGAGCCAATCGCGCGGTTTTCGCCCATGTCGACTAGGCTGCTGGTAACGCCTTCAGCCTTGAGCATGTCGACAATGGCGTCGGTGATGAAGCCTTGCGCGATGCCGTTCAAGGTCAGCGCCATGCCGGGACGCGAGAAGGCGATGCGATTGCCATTGAAGCGCACGGCATCGAAGCCGATGCGGGATCGGACTTGATCGACGTCCCGCGCTGAGGGGCCGGTCGGCTCGGCATCCGGCAGCGAGAAGTGACGGGCATACAGCGTCCACAAAGGCTGGATCGTTGGATCGAACGCGCCGTTTGTCGTCTGCCAGGCAGCGTGACAGGCGTTCAGGACCTGGACCAGCTCTTGCGGTGGTGTCGGCAAGGCGCCAAGGCGATTGAGTTCGCACAGGGTTGACGAGGGCCGGTAAAGGCTGAAGATGCCTTCCAGCCGCTCCACTTCGGTCACCACGCGGCGGAGCAGTGCTTCTGCTTTTGCCTTATCCGGGTGGTTCAGGATCAGCTTTGCCGGGGCGCCGAGCGCCTGTCCTCGCCAGATCACCGGCGAAAGCGACGCGCGTGCCGCGCCCAGCGTGCCGAGAAGCGGCAGACCGGCAGCAGCGGCCATGATGGAGATGGCGCGGCGCCGCGAAATCGGTCTAGCCATGATGATGCGCTCCCATGTCGTGAGGCTCACCTTCGGGCGGTATGGGATCACCATCACCGCCCTGCGCCGGCGCACCGCTTCCCAGGATGTATTGCTGCGGCACATCGTTGAAGCCGACGACGCGACCGCCATGCTTCGAGACGAAAGCGTTAGCGTCGCCCTCCTTGCTGAACGGCACGGCTTCCTCATTGCCCATGCCGCCGCGCTGCTGGCTCTCGATTACAAAGAACGCCGTCTTGGCATCGATCCAGTTTTCGGCTCCGGGCCGATCCCAGCTCGGCGCCTTGCTCATGTCGGACACATAGATCGCGGCGATGTTGCGCGGCTCTTCCGGCAACATGGTGAAGGCAAGCGCGTCGCGCGCCGACGAGAACCAGATGGCTTCCGGGATCTTGTCCAGGATGATCTGCCCCTTTGGCCCGGCATGTTCGAGAACGTTCATGCCGCAATAGCGGCCCATGGCCTCTTCCGTCAGCGCGAAAGGCGGCGGCATCTCCGCCACCTTCTCTTCCGAGCAGGCACCAAGCAGAAGCGAAGCCGCCAGCGCGGCGATTGCCCAAGCGGTTCTCATACTTCCCTCCGTGAAAACACGAGCGTCGAAAGGCCAAGCGGCACCAGCGTCCAGAGAAGGAGCGCTGCAAGCAGAACGGGTGCGGATAGGCCGGTATGGCCTGCAATGCCGGCCATGCCGGACAAGGCGCTGGCGCTGCCCGAGCCGAGGTTGAGCAGGCGATAGGCATCGGTCGGATTGGCGACCAGCAGCATATCGAGCAGCATTGGCGGAACCGTCTGGCCACGTGCCGCAACCAGCCCGCCGAGCAGCGCCATGTCGTAGATCAGCACGAAGAACAGCCAGATGCCGATCGCGATGCCGCCTGCCGTGCTGCGTTCCCGCGCAAGGGTGCTGACGAAATAGCCGATCGCCAGAAACACTGCGCCGAGCAGCACCGACGAGCCGACCATCGAAGCAAAAGAACGCCAGCTTTCCAGACCGATGTCGGGCGAACTCACGGCGAGTGCAGCGGCAGCGACGCCGTAGCCGAACAAGGTCGCGAAGGCGAGAATGGCGAGATGGCCGAGGAACTTGCCGAAGATGACCTCGCTCCGTCCCAGCGGATAGCTGAGCAGCAGGATCATGGTGCCGCGTTCGGTTTCGCCCACGATCGCATCATGCGACAACAGCAGCGCGATCAGCGGCACCAGGAAGATCGTCAGGCTCGAAAGGCTGACGATCACGATGTCGAGCTTGTTGACGCCGACGCTGCCCGTCGGCGCGCCGCCGAGAAACGACAGCGTCAAGGCGAGTGCGGCGAGCAGCAGGGTGGTCGCCAGAACCCAGCGGTTGCGCAGGCCCTCCTGAATCTCCTTGCGTGCGATGATGAGGATGTTCGTCATGGCTCGTTCTGACCGCTGAGGAAATGCGCATAAAGATCATCGAGCGTGGGCTCGGCGACCGTCAGCGCGGCAAGGCGTGATGGCTCGGCTGTCAGATCGCGCAGAAGGGCGATCTTGTCGGCGGCCCCGATGTTCGTTTCCCACGCACCGCTGCCGGTTCGCCACCACGCATCGCCATTCATGAAGGCCGGCGCATCCACGCCCTCGCCAAGCCGCACACTGATCTGTGTCGGCAATCGAGCAATGTGGCGCAATTCATTCAGCGTCCCGTCGGCGATCTTCAAGCCGCGATTGATGATGATGACGCGATCGGCACGGTCTTCGAGTTCGGTTAGCGCGTGCGAGGACAAAAGCACCGTCGTGCCATGCGCGCGCAGATCCGTGATGAGGTCGTAGAAGCTGCGGCGCAGCGCGGGATCGAGACCGCTGGTCGGCTCGTCGAGCAAGAGGATGCCGGGTTCGCCGAGCAGTGCCTGCGCCAGTCCTAGCCGCTGGCGCATGCCTTTGGAATAGGTCCGCACTGGCCGATCCGCCGCTTCGCGCGCCAGACCCACGCGCTCGAACAATGTGTCGGTGGATCTGAGGTCGACCCGCTTCAGCCGGGCATAGAAAGCCAGCGTTTCGCGCCCCGTCAGCGCCAGATGAAACGACACGCTTTCGGGCAGGTAGCCGAGCCGCTGGCGTACCGCGAAGTCGCCGCGCGCCGGGTCTTCGCCAAGCACGCGCACCTGGCCGGTCGTGGGGCGGATCAGGCCCAGCATCAGCTTGATCAGCGTGGTCTTGCCCGCGCCATTGTGCCCGACAAGCGCGGTTGTCTCGCCGGCATTTAAGGTGAAGCCCACATCGCGCACGGCATCGACCTTGTTGTAGCGCTTGGAGGCGCCGGTGATCTCGACGGTTGCGGTCATGGCTTGTCTTTCTCCGCAGCTCTCGGCGCCATCAGCGGATGGTTGTCGACTACGCCGCCGGGCAGGAGGGCAGGGAATTGTGATTGCGCCCAGCGGATCACCTGCACTGCAGGGCTCGTGGTCAGCAGCTTGGCTTGCGGAGAGGTCCACAGCACTTGGTCGACCAGATCGTTCGGCCGGTAGGGGTTGTCACCGATGCCGTCGCCATCGAGATCGAAGGCGGGATTATCGCTCCAAAAATTGCCGCGACCCTCGCTCGACCAGTCGATATAGCGGGTGCCGACATATTTGACTTGGTTGCGATTGTTGATGAAGGCGTTGCCGCTCATCGTGTTGCCTTCGGAACCGGCCGTGAAATGGATGCCGATGGAGCAATTCTCGAAGCTGTTGTCGAAGAAGCGGTTCTTGTTGGCGTTGTAGATGAAGACGCATTTTTCCGGCCCGAGGCGTTCGCTCGCGCCCGCGACCACGTCCTCTGCCTCAAGCTTCGGCATGCCGTGCTCGCTCGATTGCACGCCAGCCGACAGCCAACGCTCCACCGGCTGCATGCGGCCGNNCCCTGTTGCCGCGAATTTCCGAGCTGTTCGCCGAGTTCAGCAGCAAGCCATGATCGCGATCGCCATCCGAGACATTGCCGGTGATCTTTAGCCGGTTGGAGAACATGATGGCGTAGCCGACCGAGTTGCCGATCGAGACATTGTCGCTGACTTCGCTGTCATTGGTGTACATGTAGTGGATCGCGAAGCGCAGATCGCGAAAGGTGTTGCCGCTGAACGTGTTGTGTTTGCTGGCACTCGTCGCGATGCCGTCGCGGCCGAAGCTGATGTCGTTGTTGAGCAGCTTGGCGCCCGGCGCGTTCCAGACGGTGATGCCGCTGCCGGCCTCGCTCATGCGCCCGCTCTTCAGGCCAACGACGCGATTGTTGCGCGCGACTGAGTCGACAGCGCCGAAAAGATAGATGCCGAACAGGTTGTTGGTGACATCGTTGTTTTCCACGCGTGCACCCGTGGCAGACTGCGCGACGTAGATGCCGGAATCGCGCACCATCAGGTCGCGTCCTGATCCGCTGACACGCAAACCGCGCACGATCGCGCCAGGTGCGTTCACGGTGATCACGCTGCCTTTGCCGTTGCCGACCACCATGGCGCCTGGCTTGCCTTCAAGCACCATCTGCTTGTCGATCGTGATCGGGCCGGCATAGCTGCCTGCTTCAAGCGTGAGCGTGTCGCCAGGTGCAGCGTCCGAAATGATGGCTTGCAAGGCACGACCATCCGTTGGCGTAACCGTGAGGCTGGCCGCCAACGCAGGCGCGGGGAGGGCGGCCAATGTGGCCGCCATCCAGCGTGTTGTCGTCGCGAGACGCATGATCATCAGGCCGACTGCGGCTCGACGAACATGCGTCCCTTCATCTCCATGTGCATGGCATGGCAGAACCAGGAGCAGTAATACCACCACACACCCGGCTTGTTCGCCTTGAAGGTCACCGAAGCGGTGGCCTGCGGCGCGACTTCCATGTTGATGCCGTAGTTGATGATGGAGAAGCCGTGTGTGAGGTCTTCCACGTCGTCGATATTGGTGACGTAAACCGTCACCTCGTCGCCCTGCTTGACCGCAAACTGCTCCAAACCGAAGGCCGGTGCAGACGAGGTCATGTAAACGCGAACCTTGTTGCCGTCGCGGATCACCTGGCTGTCGATCATCAGGTCGATGCCGTCGGCCTGCGCCTGCTTCACAGCATCCGCAAACATCGGATCCGCACGATCCCAAACATTCACCGGGTTGATCTTCGATGAATGCACGATGGTGGCGTCATGCGGCTCGGCGAAAGAAGGGCTGTCATGCACGAGCACCATCTCGTCGCCGGAAATGTCGATGAGTTGGTCGTTCTCAGGCTTCAGCGGGCCGACATTCAGGTAGCGGTCCTTGGAGAACTTGTTCAGCGAGATCAGCCACTTGCCATCGGCTTCCTTGGTCTGGCCCATGGAAGTGTGGTTGTGGCCCGGCTGATACTGCACATCGAGCTTCTGGCGGATCGGATCGACCTTCTCGCCCTTGAAGGCGCGGATGGCGTCTTCGAGGTTCCACTTGCAGATCTGGCTGTCGAGGAACAGCGTCGTGTAGCAGTTGCCCCGGCCGTCATAGGCGGTGTGAAGCGGTCCAAGACCCACTTCCGGCTCGGCAACGACGGTGTCGCGCGGCTGAATCTTGTCGTCAAAGAGATCGTCGAACTTGCGCACGTCGAACACGGTAACAGTGGGCGACAGCTTGCCGTTGACCACGACATGGATGCCGTCCGGCGCGGTGTTGATGCCGTGCGGGCTGTTGGCCACCGGGACATAGCGGGTATAGGGCGAACCCTTGCTGCCGTCGATCACCGGCACGCCGCCCATCTCCTTGAAGTCGCCCTTGGCAACGGCTTCTTCGATGCGCTTCAGGTTGAAGATGACGATCCAATCCTGCTCGTTGGCGATCATCTCGGCGAGGTTGACGCCTTCTTCCGAGTTGTAGCAGGTCGCGAAGGCATATTTGCCCTGATAGTCGCAGTCGACATTGTCGAGGTTGCCGTCGATGGCCACCTGCCACGCAACCTTCATCGTGTCGCCATCGACGGCGCTGAAGATGGCCTGATACTGCTTCTTGTCGTCCAGGACCTTGCCGTCGTTCGGGATCGGCACGCCGTCTTCGCCATTGGCAAACACATAGCCGGTGCGCGGATATTTCTGAACGCGCAGGCCGTGAACCGTGTGCTGGTTCGGCAGCTGGATGATCTTGTCGCATTTCATGACGTCGAGGCGGATACGGCAAACGCGCGTGTTGGCCTTGTCGTTGGCGAACAGGTAGCGCCCATCATAGGTGCCTTCGGTGAAGGACGGATGCGGATGGTGCAGGTCGCCGTTGTGGTAGACGCCGCCCTGATCCTTGAGTGCCTCGATCGACTCCGGCAGCAAGCCTTCGGTCAGGATCTTGCGGCTCTCGTTGGTCTGACCCCAGCCCGTCGCGCTATCGCGGTTGAAGACGGGAATGCGCATCAGCTCGCGCATCGAAGGCATGCCGACGACGCGGACTTCGCCGCTGTGGCCGCCCGAGAAGAACGTGTAATATTCGTCGAGCTCGCCCGGCTTCACTTCCGTGGTGTGCTTCGAAGCCGACTGTGCTGCTGCCGGCGTAATGGCACCGCCGGTCAGCGTCACCGCGCCGCCGATGGTGGCCGCTCCGGCCGCCGCGATGGCTGCTGTCGACCCCAGCATCTGACGCCTGCTGAGGCGCATCTTGCTTTCTTCCATAGACATTCCGTTTCTCCTTGGTTGCCTATTCATGCGGAATTGCTGGCAGGCTGATCGGTCTTCGCGATCGGCACGCCTTTGTGAGTGATGACGGGTTTGGCAGGCGCTTCGCCGCGCGAGGCCGGCGTGGACAGCGCCATGAACTTCTCGCGCTTCAACCGCACCTGGATCATGTGCGGGCAGCGATGATCGTCGTGGTAGAGTTCCTGGCAGTGCATGCAGTAGATGCACTCGTTGACGTTGATCTGCCCTTCCGGGTGGATCGACTGCACCGGGCATTCCTTGGCGCAACGCTGGCAGGGCGAGCCGCATTCGGGATAGCGCTTCAGCCATTCGAACATGCGGATGCGGCCGGGAATGGCGAGTGCGGCACCCAGCGGGCACAGGTAGCGGCAATAGAAGCGCTCGATGAACAGACCGGCGGCCAGCATGGTCAGCGCGAAGATCACGAACGGCCATTCCCGCGCGAACTTCAGGATGATCGCGGTCTTGAAGGGCTCGACCTCGGCAAACACCTCAGCCAAAGCCAGCGAATAAAGCGACAGGCCGAACAGGCCGAGGAAGATGATGTATTTGATCGGCCAAAGCCGCTCATGCAGGCCCCAGGGAAGGCGGACCTGCGGCACCTTCAGCCATTGTGCGAGATTGTTGGTCAGCTCCTGCAGCGCGCCGTACGGGCAAAGCCAGCCGCAGAACGGTCCGCGCCCCCAGAACAGCAAACCGGCGGCGACCGATGCCCACAGAATGAAGATCAGCGGCGCCGACAGGAAGAACTCCCAGTTGAAGCCGTTGATCAGGGAGTTGAAGAAGGTGAGGACGTTCACCACTGAAAGCTGCGCATTGGCGTACCAGCCAAGCCAGACCAGCGTGAACAGCAGAAAGCCCCGCCGGATCCAGCCGAACATGATCGGACGCTTTACCAGCCAGTCCTGGAAGAAGAAAATGCCCGTCAGCACCACGAGGGCAACCGTGGCGATCGCAATGTTGATGCGGTTCATCTCCCACATCCGTACCCAGAGCGGCTGGCCGTCAGCGATCTGCTGATCGCTTAGGACCTGACCGGTATCTGCCGTCGCTGGTGCAGGTGAAGTGGAAGGCGCCGGAGTTGCCGCGGCCGGGGCAGGTGCCGGCACCTGCTCGATCGTCACATATTGGTCCGGCAGCGTGTAGCCCAAGTTGTAGGGCAAGACCGCCTTGTTGCGGCCTTCCGCATTTCGCTGCACCAGCATCTGCAATTCGAAAGGCTTGGTGACTTCGAAGGCAAAGTCGCTCGACACCACGAACAGGGCGATCTCGCGCAAACGTGGAGCGCCGTCGGCCGCAAGCGTGGGAATGCGCGTGTGGTCGCGATCGCGGAACCGCAACCCCTGACTATCCTGCAGCAACTCGATGCGATCGAAGATGCCGCCGCGCACATAGCCCGATCCCTTGAAGGAATAAGCGCCGTCACCGGCAACGAGCATCGCCGATTGGCCAGGCTTTAGCCGGGAGGCAAGACGGTCATAGGAAGTGTCGCCAAGCAGGCTTCGACCGATCGCCGGCACGCTAACGGGTGCAAGATAAAGGTCGATGAAGCGGTCGTCCGGATTGTGCGTTTCCGGCTTGTCCGCCGCAGCCGGCTGGTTGGCTTGGCGGAAGGCTTCCGACACTTCGCCAACCGTCATGCGCAGGCTGCGCACCGAGCCGTCGCCGATCAGCGTTTGCCAGTTGCTCGTGGCCGTCTTGGTGAGATCGAGCTTACGGATCTCCGTCGTCGTCGCTGCTGCCGTCGGCGCTCTGGCGTCGCTCAGCCGGTTGCTTCGTATGAGCTGAACCGCAGAGCGAGCAATGCTGTCGCCCATCACCAGAACCGTGACCGTCGCACCGCTGACGATATCCACCTGCGGCGGCCGCTCACTGCCCGTCGCGACGCGTCCCATGTCCTTGTCGACAAGGCCATTCAGCGCGGCGACGATCTTTGCTTCAGCAATGCCGATCAGCACGATCGGCTCATGATGCGCCACGATCTTGAAGCCGCGGATTACGCCCTTCGGATCGATGCCGACCACGATGTGGATCGGCTTGCCCGAATAACCGATCGAGTTCGTGAAATCGGAATTGAGGTAGGCGTAGCCGAGAAGCGAATCGCCCTTCTGAACCGGAACGATCTGTGGATCACCGATCGGCGCACCAAATCGATCCCCCCCTTCGAAAAGCTCGGACGGCTGCACCTTGTCCAGGAAGCTCGTCAACTGGCCTGCAGCGTGGCTCGGCCAAGCCAACAAAACAGCAATCAGCAGGGCGCCCAACAAGACGTAGAAATCGCGCGCCATATCGGTGGAAGAGCGAAAATGCACCATCTGATTTGTTAGTTCTGCGTCGCGAAACTCATATCTCGGACTGCTTATTCAGCTTGTCGGTGAGGGACTTTGCGGCAGAACAAACAAGCCGCATTAAGTTTGCGGCATATGCTTTTATCCAAAGGAAAAGCCCGCGCGTGCTGTGGGCGAGCCACATTGGAGACGCGTCATGAACCACCGCGAGCCTTGGATGCTCAACTCCATGGACGAATTGCTCGCCCAAGCCAAAGCGATGGAGCAGGAAGCCATCGCTGGCTACCACAAGCTGGCCGAGCGGATGCGGCAAGCCAAGCGCCCTGATCTGACCGCCGTCTTCGAAGCCTTGATCCGCGAGGAAGAAGGCCATCTCGGAAATGTCGAATCCTGGATGGAGAACAGTACCTTCGCTGCTCAGCTGGTTCAGCCGCCGTCGGAACCAATGTTCGATGATGAAGGCGCCGCGTTCGTCGCGCCCGAGCTTCTGGACGCTTATCGCGCCTTTGCTGTTGCCGTTCGAAACGAGGAACGGGCCTTCGTGTTCTGGACCTATGTGGCCGCCCATGCCGCATCAAACGAGATCCGACACGCCGCCGAGAAGATGGCTCGGGAAGAGCTGGGCCATGTCGCCACCCTTCGCCGTGAACGCCGCCGCGCTTTTCACGACCTGCGCGAAAAGCGCGAGCTCCAGTCCGTCGACCTGTTCCAGTTGGAAACGCAGCTAACCGACCATCTCAACCGTCTGGCAAGGCAAGTAGGTCCGGAAGAACACGCCTTACATAGCCTGGCAGAAAAAGCGGCCCTACGCGCCAAGGAAGCGAAGAAAGAAAGCCTCGGCAACAATGAATCTGTGGCAGACCTGCCTGAGGGAACAGCGGAGCGGCCACTAGCTCTCGCGGAATGGCTGCTCGACTTCTACCTCAACCGCGCTGAGAGCGAAGACGACGAATCGACTCGCCGTCATGCCCAAAGCTGCGCCGCGGATCTCGTCAGCACGATCTATCGGATGAACGGGCTATCGGGGACCGGCTAACAAAGGCAAGTCACGCTAAGAGCTCTTACGGCGTGCCCGTTTTGCGTCCCGATACATCCACATGGGTTTTTCGAAAGCATCGATTCACTTCGGCAAAACACGGTGATTCACAGATCGAAATTTGGTCGGGGAAGGAGGCAGCTGAACGGCAATCAGGCGAGAAAATGGTGGGCGATGAGAGACTCGAACTCCCGACATCCTCGGTGTAAACGAGGCGCTCTACCAACTGAGCTAATCGCCCTCAGCGCCGTTTCTGACCGGCGTGCTGCACGAAGTCCGTTACCAGTTTATACCAGAAGAAAATTCATCTTCTGCTTAAAGGGCTTTGGCTAACCCTTTGACGAGAATGGCGCGAGTGACGGGGCTCGAACCCGCGACCTCCGGCGTGACAGGCCGGCACTCTAACCAACTGAGCTACACCCGCGCATCTCGTGTCGCAACCGGTGGCCGCGACGTGGCGGTCAATTACGAAGTTCGTTCGGGGGTGTCAAGCGACCCTGGCAAAGAGTTTTGATGTTCCTGTGAATTCTTTTTCGAACGCAGCCGGCAGGGATCGTTTTCGCGGGTAGAAGGCCCTTGCTGCATCCAGACTTTTGGTCTTCGGCAGGTCGGGGTCGGCCGGCGCCATAGTGTCACTCGGTGACCGGGCGGCTTAGCGTAGGCCGGCCTTGCTGTTCATCGGTTGCGTATCGTGTTAACGGCGCAAGGACGCGTCTGGTGGACGCAAACAAGATCCACTCAGACAAGCACCAGTTCCTTTGTAGGCTGAAGGTGCGACGAAAGATCAAGTCGGGTGTATGAATAGACTGGTGACTGACAAGGTGCTGCAGAACCCCGCTCCGACCCCGAAGATCGCCTTTATCGTGACGGAAGACTGGTTCTTTGCATCGCATTTTCTGCCAATGCTGCGCGCCGCACGGCAAGCCGGGCTTGAGCCGGTGGTCATTACCCGGGTGAGGGATCATGCAGGTCTCATCGAGGCTGCTGGAGCCCGTGTGATCGCTCTGGAAGCAGATCGCCGCAGCCTCAATCCTCTCGGCCTTGTTTCGACTGTAACGAGGTTGGCCCGTATCCTGCGGCGAGAGAAGATCGACGCGGTCCATTGCATCGCCCTGCGTTCCATCCTTGTTGGCGCACCGGCGGCCCAGTTGGCTGGAATCAAGCGGCGGGTGTTTGCTGTCACGGGCGGTGGCCTTCTCAGTGCCAAGAAAGACCTTACCGGCCGCCTTGCCGATGCGGCGATCCGCTTGCCCATTCGCGGGCTTTTCCAGAGCAAGGAAACTCACTTCCTATTCGAGAACAGCGACGATCCCAGCCAGTTCGGCTTGCGGCCTGAAGATGCCAATGTGACGATTGTGGGCGGGGCGGGGGTTGATCCGGACCATCTGCAAGAGCTGCCGATGCCAGCCTTCCCACCGCTGCGCGTGGCGCTGGTTGCGCGTCTGCTATGGTCCAAGGGTGTCGACCTGGCCGTCGAAGCTGTCCGAATCGCGCGGGCCCAAGGCCATGACATCCGCCTCACGCTTTGTGGCGAGCCTGACCCGTCAAATCCTCGAGCCATCTCGCCCGCGCTTCTTGGTGAATGGTCGGCCGAAGAGGGGATTGAGTGGCGCGGCTTTGTTCGCGACGTTCGTACCGTCTGGCGAGAGCATCACGTCGCCTGCCTGCCGTCGCGTGGCGGCGAAGGCCTGCCCCGCACGCTTCTCGAAGCTGCCGCATGCGGTCGAGCCATCGTGACCACTGATGTTCCAGGATGCCGGCACCTGGTTCGGGATGGTATCGAGGGACGAATCGTCCCGCCGAACGATGCCCACGCGCTCGCTGATGCTCTGATTCAGCTATCGCAGGATCATGATGCCATGGTGCAAATGGGAGCCGCAGCGCGCCAGCGGATCCATCAAGGCTTCAGCGAGGCCGACATCATCGACGCCGTCGCGCAAATGTATGGGAAGCTGTTCTCAATCTTCGAACCGACCGGCGTCCAATCCGGCAGCCTGCTCGGTTCAGCGAAATCTTAGACCAGCCACGGCTTCTTGCGCCGCGGCGGGAAGGCAAGCTTGTATTCCTGATCGAGGTTCTCGAAATTGGGATTGTAGAACGGGTCGTTCATCAACTGCGGCTTCCACGTGTCGATCATGTACTGACACTCCGAGCGGAACCGCTGGACTTTCTCCGGCGCAAGATCAGAACCGCGGGAAACCGACTCGTAGTGGTAGAGTTCGGCAAAAGGCGTCCACAGGATGCGGTAGCCTGCCTGCCGCACACGCAAGCATAAATCGACATCGTTGAACGCGACTTTCAGGTCGGTCTCATTAAGCCCGCCGACCTCCAGGAAGACGCTGCGTCGAATTGCCAGGCAGGCCGCGGTCACGGCTCCGACATCGCGGACGAGCATTAGCTGGCCAAAGTAGCTGGAATCCTTTGACCCCTTTCCGTGACCGACATGCCCTGCCACCCCCGTCTCGCCATCGAAATGACCGGCGCCGAGTCGTACGCCGGCATGCTGGATACGATCATCGGCGTAATAAAGCTTGGCTCCCACGGCACCAACATCCTCACGGACTGCCAGGCTGACCATCTCTCGAAGCCAACCTTCGTGCATGACGTCGATGTCGTTGTTCAACAACAGGAGCACTTCGCCTCTGGCTTTACGGGCGGCTTCATTGTTCAAAGCCGAGTAGTTGAAGGCGCCGTCTATCCTGAGCACCCGGATACGTGAGTCGGTCGTCAGAGCGTCGAACAGAGAAAGCGTTTCGTCCTCGATGCTCTCATTGTCGACNNTTGTCGTAAGCCGTGCGATGAAGCAGGCCTTCAACGCACTGCTGAACCAACTGTGCGCGGTCACGCGTTGGGATGATGACGCTGACCAAAGGAGCAGGCGATGGCAGCGGCCATTCGATACGGTTCCAGGAGGGGACATGGGGATTGGCGACTGCCGTAGCCCCTTCGATGCTGGACGCCAGCTGGTTGTTGATCGACGTACGCGCAACCTTGATGCATCGCTCCAGTTGCGACTGCGAAAACGAACCACCACTCCGCTCCTGGCGCCAGTGGTACAAGATTGCAGGGATATGATGGATGCGCTCAGGCGAACAATGCTCGGAGTGGATCAGGCGGAGAACGAGATCATAATCCTGGCTGCCTTCCGCGCCGATTGTGAACCCTCCAAGCTGCTTTAATGTGCTGCGGCGATACACACCCAGATGGCTGATGTAGTTCTGGCCAAGGAGCTGATCATAGCTGTAGTCCGGCTTGAAATATGGATCGTAACGGCGACCGGTCTCGTCGATCTTGTCCTCATCCGAATAAACCAGCTCAGCATCCGGATGCGCGTCTAGGGTTACGGCCACTTCGTAAAGGGCATGCTCGGGAAGGATGTCATCGTGGTCAAGCAAGGCCACGAACTCGCCGGTTGCAAGCTCCAGTGCGCTGTTGCTCGCCGCAGAAATGTGGCCATTGCTCTCGCGGCGCATCCACTTGATGCGAGAATCGTCCTTGGCGAACACTTTCAGGAGCTCGGCGATCTGCGCAGACGGTGACGCATCATCGGCGATACACAGCTCCCAATGCGGATAGAGCTGCGCCTGGACCGATTGAATCATCTGCCGGAAGGTCTCGGCCGGCGTGTTGTAGGCAGGAACAACGATCGAAATGAGAGGCTTGTATGAAAGCCTGTCGATGTGTCTGCGAATGGAGCTTCGGTCTTCGTTGGAAAGCGTGTCATACAGCGCAATCCAATTTTGATAATCATCGGCGATCGCAGTTGAACTTGTGTCGCTGAGCGATCGTGCGACGCCGGCTAGAAGACCACGCAGGCCTTCACGATCATACCGATCCCGAAGGTACCACCAGCGTGCCCGCGTCAGGTGAGGCGTGGATGCCCAGTAAGCAGCTTTGAGGCTCAAGCGCGCGATGCGGCGCGCCGAAACAGGGAGATTAGAGCCCAACTTACGAAGGGGCGACGTTGACCTCCACATGCAGCTGCCTTCAATGACCTGCAGCGAAGTGCTCGCTATATGCAGGTCCTGGCGTAGCTTCTCTGCCTGCTCCAGCGCTTCTGACGTGAGAGCGGCGGTCTTCACCAGCTCAGACTCCAGCTGCTTTATACGGTGATGAGCCGAAAGGTTGTCGCGGCTTAGCTCTGCCACCTTGGCATCGTGAGCGCGATCGGCTTCATTCTTAGCGGCGCGCAAATCATGCAGAGTTGCCTCGAGCAAACGGTGCTGATGGTCCGCTTTCTGCCTTGCCACTTTCTGCGCAAAAGCTGTCAGGCGATCAGCACTGATGGACGCGGCTGTTCGTCTGACGACAAAGGCATGCCAGGTCAGATAGGAGGCGGAATGCTCTTCAACGGGCGCAAAGCCTTGTTCTGCGAAGCGCTGCAGCCACCAGAGCGTCGGCCGCACGTTGATGTGGGTTGGTTCCTCAAAGTCGTCCGGAGATGAAGAGAACAGGACGAGATCAGAAGCCGAGCAGAGATGGGCAAGCGCACGGCGACCGTCATCCTCGGTCATATGTTCGAGAACCTCAATGCAAGTCACCAAATCGTACTTGCCGGAGATCGTCTCGGTGAGAGATCCTTGCTCCGCATACTCGCGGATGTCCTGGCGCACCTGACTTATCGCAAAATGAGATATGTCGCGCCCGCGTGCTTCGACGCCTCGATGCCAGAAAGCTTCCATGAGGAAGCCGTGCGCGCAACCAGCATCAAAAACGGTGTTCGGCGAGAAAGCATCAATCAGCTGGCTTGCCACATTCGCGAAGAACTGTGCCCAAGCAGGTTCGCTGCGGTCATAGGGAAGCTTGCCGCAATGCGAACGATAGTAATCCGCATCGTAGACGGGATCGAGGTCAGCCATCGCAATTGCCTTCCTAAGCCGTGGGTACGGCATGCGCCTCGTTATAGGCCGCCAGAATTTCATCGAGAGGGCCGATGGCGCGCTGGCGCCCATGCTCCATCCACAAGCCGGTGGTACACCATTGCCGCAGGAGTTCTTCAGAATGCGAGGCCACCACAAGGAGGCCGGCTTCCCCGATGAAGTTGCGTAGGCGCTCTTTCGCATGCTGGAGAAAGGCGGCGTCGCCGGCGCCGATGCCTTCGTCGATCAGCAGAATTTCCGGTGTGATCGAAGTGGAGACAGCAAAAGCCAGCCGTGTGCCCATGCCGGCACTGTAGGTCCGCATGGGCATATTGAGAAACTCGCCAAGCCCAGAGCTTCGTCCAATCTCTTCAGAACGCTGCTCGATCTCCTTGCGGCTATAACCAAGCAGCATGCCGCGCAGGATGATGTTCTCCCAGCCGGAGGCTTCGGGATCCATCCCGAAGCCGATGTCGAACATTGCTGCGACGTCGCCTTCGACTTTGACGGAACCCGCAGTTGGCTCGTAGATGCCGGCCATGACACGCAGGATGGTCGACTTACCGGCGCCGTTGTGACCGATAAGCCCGATCCGCATGCCATGGGTGAGATCGAGCGACAGATTGTCGATCGCCCGGATCGTGACCTTCTTGCTGCCTGCGGTCGGCTTGATCTGGCCGCCGGTTACCGCGGCAAGAACGTTGTTCTTCAACGAGCGGCTGCTGACATCCAGGATGGGAATATCGACGGAGACGTTCTGCAGGGTGATCGCGGCCATATGACTTAAGCCCAGTATGCGATGCGGGCGCGGAAGCGCGAGAAGAAGGCCAGCGCCAAGACGCCCATTACAATCGTGATGCCGATGCAAACGAGCCAATTCAGCAGTGAGCCTGTCTGACCAAGCAGCGGATCGCGTGCAATTTCGATGAAGTGGTAGAAGGGATTGATGTTCACGAACACCGCCCGTTCTGGGATCTGCGTCGCACTCCAGAGGATCGGAGTCATAAAGAATGCAACCTGGATGATGCTGGCGATGATCATCGGAATGTCTCGGAAGCGAGCACACAGGGGGCCCAGGATCATCGCACAGAACATCCCGTTCAGTGCCATCAAGATGAGCGCTGGGACGGCGAGGAGTACCTGGAACCCCGGATTGATTCCGAACAGCACGGCAATGATGATGTAAATGACGAAGTTGTGCCCGAAGGCGATCAGCTGCGACCAAACAAATTGGAAGACGTAAACGCTGAGCGGTAACCTGATCTGCCGAATCGAGCCTGCCGCACTCGAAAACACGTTGCAGGACGCCGTGATGGTGCCGCCGATGAAACCCCACATGATGAATCCGATCGCCAGAAACGGCAGGTACTCTCGAATGTCCATTTTGAAGATCTGGGAATACAGGATGCCCAGGCCGGCCACCATGATGCCCATCGAGAGCGTCAGCCACAGCGGCCCTAATACCGAGCGCTGATAATGCCGGCGGATGTCGCGCCAGCCGAGGAACAACCAGAGTTCGCGCAAGCGAACACCTTCGCGCAAATCATTCCATACCGTGGCCAGACGGCCCGTTGCGGCATCCGCGGCATTGATCGCCAATACGCGCTGCGAGGAAGAAGCAGGCAAGAATCGTCCTTTACTCAAAAGCGCGCTATAAAGCAGCTGTAGACGCTAATTGTCGCCCAAGCAGCGTTGCAATCAGGCAGCCTGCTGGGCAAGCCGCTGCAGATACTTCCCATAATTGCTTTTGCCTAGAGCGTTCCCGAGTTCAGTGAGCGCAGCCGCGTCAATGAAGCCGAGGTTGAAGGCAATTTCCTCGGGGCAGGCGATCTTGAAGCCTTGACGATGTTCGAGCGTCCGCACGAACTCAGCTGCCTCCAAGAGCGAGTCCGGCGTGCCAGTATCCAGCCAGGCAAAGCCACGTCCCATGGTTTGAACGTTCAGGCTGCCTTCCTCCAGATAGACGCGGTTCAAATCGGTAATCTCAAGCTCGCCGCGCGGCGATGGCTTCAGATTACGGGCAAACTGCGAGGCACGACCATCATAGAAATATAGCCCGGTGACGGCCCAGTTCGAGGCAGGGTTCAGCGGCTTTTCTTCGATCGAGATGGCACGACCGGTCTTGTCGAAAGCCACAACACCGTAACGTTCCGGATCCTGCACGTGGTACGCGAAAACCGAAGCGCCATGAGCCTGATTTGCTGCGCTCTGCAGTCTTTGCGGAAGGCCGTGTCCGTAGAACAGGTTGTCGCCGAGGATCAGGGCGGAAGGCTCTCCGCCGATAAATTCCTCGCCGATCAAGTAAGCTTGCGCCAGCCCGTCCGGGCTCGGCTGTTCCTCGTAGGAGAAATTGACCCCCCACTGCGACCCCGAGCCGAGCAGGGCCTTGAAGCGAGGAAGATCGTGCGGGGTGGAGATGATCAGGATGTCTCGAATGCCTGCCAGCATCAGTGTCGACAAGGGATAATAGATCATCGGCTTGTCGTAGACCGGCAGCAACTGCTTGGACGCCACCAAAGTCATTGGGTGCAAGCGTGTACCGCTACCGCCCGCAAGGATGATGCCCTTCATGATACCTGCTCGTCCATATGTTACTCTATAGAGCGCGCTCATACCGGCGGCATCCGCATAAAACCAGAGGAAACTACGGAGAGCTGCCTGACGGCTGGTGGTCAGCGCTTCACTTTGTGTTAAGAAGACACCGGGTGTTAAGAAGACACCGGCTCGTTTAGAAACTTGCCTATGCCACCGCATGCTCGTCGCAACGGCAGGCGACGCCATCCATTTTCCACAAGGCCCGCTCGCTCGTTGCCATTCCCCGCGATCAAACAAGCCAGCGCTGATGAGACCTTGCTGACGCCGCAGACGATCGTCAGCGTGCTCGTGACCTACAACCCGGATTTAGATGGGTTCACGCAGGTGCTGCACGCGCTTGTTCCTCAGGTTAGCCGTTTGATTGTGGTCGACAACGGCTCGTCAAAGTCCGAGGTGGTAGCTGCGCTTGTAGAGGGGATCGATGCCACGTGGATGCCGCTTGGCCTCAACGAAGGCTTAGCATCGGCGCAGAACAGAGGCTTGCAGGTGGCGCTAGATTCAGGAGCTGCGGGCGTTCTGCTGATGGACCAGGATACGGTCCTCCATCCCGATGTCGTTAGTTCCTTGACCTGTCTGCACAACCGACTTCAAGCGCAAGGTGTGCCGATTGGATCCGTCGGCAATGCATTCCGCGACACGCATGACGGCAGGATTGCCGCCGTTTGGCGGGCAAAAGGATGGCGTGTGGTTCGCACAACAGTTCAGGCCAACGATCCCGATCCAGTTGAAGCGGACTTCGTGATCGCGTCCGGCTCGCTTCTTCCTGCCCGCGTGTTGCGGGACGTTGGCTTGATGGACGCCCCGTTGTTCATCGATCTGGTTGATCTCGAATGGGGTTTTCGCGCGACGGCGCGCGGCTACCGGCACTTTCAGAGTGCGCAGGTAGTCATGGATCACACGATCGGTGCTGGGCGGGTCAAGCTCGCCGGCCGCAACATCTCCCTTCACGCGCCTATCCGCAATTATTACTGGGTCCGCAATGCGCTTCTGCTTGCCAAACGGTCCTACATCAAACCTGGCTGGCGCCTGTTTTTTGCTTACCGAGCCATTGTGTATATTGCCGTTTACACCTTGAAGGGTGAGGCAAAGTCGAAGCGATTGCGGTTGATGCTTCGCGGTTTTCGGGATGGAATCATTGGGCGTGCTGGCGCTCTCTGAAAAGATGGCCCGCTTATTGCCGCGGATGATACGCCGAAGCAGCCACCATAGATGAATTCGCCAAACATACGTCCAGGCGATCCTAGCCCTCCCAAGTTTTCCCCAGCCTCGTTGCAAAACGAATCGACCCGACGAAATCATGATGGTAGCACGTGCTACCATGCCGGATGCCCGTCCTACCTCCATGCAGAAGATCGCCGATGCCGTTGGCGTGTCGCGTGCGACTGTAGCTAACGCGCTGTCGGGCAGCGGTCGCGTTTCGGTCGAGGTGGCTGACCGTGTTCGTGCTGCCGCAAAGGCTATGAACTATGTGCCCTCGCATGCAGGGCGTGCACTGAGGACGGGTCGCAGCACGCTGTTGGGCCTGGTGGTCCCAGACTTCTCCATGCCGCTGTTTCCCGACTTTGTGCGTGCTTTCGAACGCGCTGCCCACACGTAGGGCATGGCGTTGCTGGTTGGCGACGCAATGAGCGATCCGGCGATGCAGACGCAGCGTGTGCAGGACTTCCTGGGCCGTGGCGTCGAAGCCCTGATCGTCATTCCGCTTCGCGGTGCTCCCTTTGATGCAGGGGCCTTTTCCGTGCCGGTTGCAATCGTCGATAGCGGCAGCAACCCTGCTAACATGGTCTCATCGGACCACCGGGAAGGTGGGCGCTTGGTGGCGCGGCATCTGGTCGAGCTTGGCCATATGAACGTGCAGATCCTCCGTTCGGCGGCACAATCCTACGTGTCGCAGGATAGGGTCGCCGGAATGCGCGACGTGTTCGACGAGGCTGGCGTCGACTGTCGTGAGGATGGTGTGCGGCCTGATTTCGAAAGCGGGCGCCACTTTGCCCTTGGATGGCGCATGGGTGAGGCGACTGCGATCTGTGCGGCCTACGACGCGATTGCCGTCGGTGCTATTTCCGGTTTGTTGGAGCGCGGCGTTCGCGTGCCGCAAGATCTGTCCGTCACGGGTTTCGACGACTTGATCTGGGGTCGTATCGTCAATCCACCGCTCACGACGATCCGCCAGGATCTCACTTCCATTGCCGAGCACGCGCTCGCCGTTGCCACCGGTCGCGCCAGCGGCTCGTGGCTTTCACCGATGACGCTCGTCGTCCGCGCTTCAACTTCTGTTCCCCGCTTCTCTTCTTGCGAAAGGAAAATCGCATGACCGCCCGCAACATCCTGGCCTTGGGTGCAATGAGCCTGCTTGCGCTAGGGTCCAGCTCGGCCTTCGCCCAGCAAAAGACCCTGACCATCTCCGTCTACGGCATCGCACAGGACGCCTATAAGACAGCGCTCTACGATCCGTTCGAAGCCCAGTGTGGCTGTAAGGTGGTGGTTGAATCGGGCACCGCTTCGGAACGTCTGGCCAAGCTCGAAGTGAATGCCAGCGCGCCCGCGGTCGACGTCATCGCTTTCTCGGACGCCAACGCGCTCGAGGCTGCAAACAAGGGTTTGCTCGCGCCGATCGATCCGGGAAAGGTGCCGAATCTCGCTGAGATCTACGACTTCGCCAAGGATCCGCTCGGCAACAAAATGGGCGTCGGCTACACGTTCTACGGCACGTCGATCGTGTATCGCTCCGACCTCGTGAAGATCGAAAGCTGGCTCGACCTGTTCAAGCCGGAACTCGCGGGTCAGGTGGCGCTGCCGAACATTACGGGCACGCAGGGCCCGATCACCCTGTTCATGCTTCAAAAGGCGATCGGCAAGGACGATCCGAAGTTCGCTGATGCGATCGATCTCGTCGCCGAGCACAAGGGCGATGTCGTGACCTTCTACAACAGCGGCTCGCAACTCACCCAATTGCTGCAGCAGGAAGAAGTCATCGCTTCGGTCACCGGCCGCTTTTCTTGGCCGAGCCTCATGAAGCTCGACATGCCGATCGCCTGGGCGACGCCGAAGGAAGGCCAGACGGGCGGCATGAACGTGCTGGCTTTGGTGAAGGGTGCCAAGGACCCTGAACTTGCACAGCAGTTCTTCAACTACTGGCTCTCTGCCGAAGTGCAGCAGAAGCTGGCCGAAGGACTAGTGGACAGCCCGGTGAACACCAAGGTCACGCTGCCCGAGAATAAGGCCGAAGGCCTGACCTACGGTGCGGACTCGGCAAAAGCCATCAACTTCCTGCCGCCGGCACAGCAACTTGAAAACCGCGACGCTTGGCTTTCCGGCTGGAACAGCAAGGTCGCCAACTAACCGCCCGCGAGGGTTTGAAGGGCGGTCGCGCGTCGGCCGTCCGGAGATCGCCATATGTTCGCTAACCGCCGTCTCGGCATCCTGCTACTCGCGCCCGCGACGTTGTTCGTGCTGGTCGGGTTCATCATCCCCGTTTTGATCCTGCTCGCTGGCGCGTTCAGAACAGGCGATGCGTGGACGTTTGCCAACTATACCGACTTCTTCTCGCAGCCGCTCAACCGGGAAGTGTTCCTGCGCACCTTTAGGCTCGGCCTGATCGTGACAGCGGTATCGGCCGTCCTCGGCTATGGCGTGGCGATGGCGGTTGTAGAGGCTGGGCCGAAATCAAAGGGGCGGCTTGTAGCGCTCCTCGTTCTGCCGCTGATGATTTCGCCTGTCGCTCGAACCTATGCCTGGCTGGTGATCCTGGGCCGAACCGGCTTCGTGAATGTGGCGCTGACCTCGATCGGCGCGACGGATGCGCCGCTGCGCATCCTGTTCACCGAAACAGCCGTCTTCATTGGTTTGATCCAGCTGTTCTTTCCGCTGATGGTCCTGCCGCTCATCTCGTCGCTGGAGAACATGCCGCGCGACGTCGTGCCGGCGGCGCGCGTGCTTGGTGCCAGCTGGTTCTCCGTGTTCTTCAAGGTGATCCTTCCTTTGACCCGCGAAGGCCTCGTGGTCGGCGGCACGCTGGTCTTTGTCGGCTCGCTCACCGCTTATGTCACGCCGGCGATCCTCGGCGGCTCCAAGGTCTTGATGCTGGAAACGCTGCTTTATCAACGCGTTTCCGTCGCCAATGACTTCGCCTCGGCCGCCGTGATCGCCGTGATCCTGATCGTGATGTCGATCCTTACAAACATCCTGCTGAAGCGGCTCGCTTCGGTGCGGCGGAGGCGCTGATGCGGTTCGCAGGAAATACACTTCTCACCCTGGTGCTGATCTTCCTGATCGGTCCCTTCGTCATCATTTGCATCGCTGGTCTGTCTGGCGGCGAAACGCTGGCTTTCCCGCCGCAAGGTTTGTCGCTGCGCTGGGTGCAGCGCGTGTTCGAGATCGAGAGCTTTCGATCCGCTTTCTGGCTGTCGATATCGCTGGCGATCGGCTCGACGCTGCTTGCGCTGATCCTCGGCATCCCAGCCGCTTATGCGCTCGACCGCTACAATCCGCCGATGGCGGAGACCATCCGCAACATCGTGACCGCGCCGATCATCGTGCCGGGTATCATTGTCGGCCTGGCTCTGCTGCGCCACCTCGTCGTGCCGCTTGGTATCCCGATCACGCTGGCGCTGATCATTGGCCACACCGCGCTGCTGGTCCCTTATGCCGTGCGCGTCGTATCCGCGAGCCTGATCAACCTGCGAACCGATGTGGAGGAAGCAGCCGTGATGCTGGGTGCCACGCGGCTGCAGAGCTTCTTCAAGGTGGTGCTGCCGAATATCCGCTCCGGCATCCTCGCCGCCTTCATCATCGGCTTCATCACATCGTTTAATCAGGTTCCCATATCGCTGTTCTTGACCGGTCCGGGCATCACCACATTGCCGATTGGCATGATGTTTTACATGGAATTCAACTTCGACCCGTCCGTCGCGGCCTTGTCCGGCCTGCTGGCGATCATGTCGCTCGCCATCGTGATGCTGGCCGAGAAGCTGCTGGGACTTTCGCGCTATGTCTGACTTTCTCAAGCTCGAAAAGCTGACGCTGAACTATGGCGGCCCAACGCCTGCGGTGGAGAATCTGGATTTCTCCATGCAGGCCTCGGAACTGGTCGCGCTGCTGGGTCCATCCGGCTGCGGCAAGACCACGACGATGCGGGCCATCGCCGGTCTGATGAAGCCGGCCTCCGGCACGATCACGCTCGATAGCCGAGACATCACCCGCGTGCCAGCAAACAAGCGTGGGGTCGGGCTGGTGTTCCAGTCCTACGCGCTGTTCCCGCATCTCAGCGTCTTCGAGAATGTGGCGTTCGGCCTGCGGCTTGCCCGTGTGTCCAGCGCCGATATCAAGCGGCGCGTGGATGCGGTGCTTGCATCTGTCGGCCTGTCGCATCTGGCCGATCGGCAGCCCCGCGAACTGTCCGGCGGTCAACAACAGCGCGTGGCGCTTGCGCGCTCGATCGTTGTCGAGCCGAAGCTGCTTTTGCTCGACGAGCCGCTTTCAAATCTCGATGCGCGGCTGCGGCTGGAAATGCGCTCCGAACTCTCGCGCCTCCAAGACGAACTCGGCATTACGATGATCTATGTCACCCATGACCAGGCCGAGGCGCTGGCGCTTGCCGACCGGATCATCGTGATGCGGGAAGGGCGCATCGAGCAGTCGGGAACGCCGGAAGACATCTACGAGCGGCCGGTCTCGATCTTCGTCGCCAATTTCATGGGGTTCGAGAACTGCTTCGAGTTGAGTGGCGGCAAGCTGAAGGGTATCGCCCCCGTCGGCTTCGAAACCGGGTCCGCTGCCGGTGTCGCTTGGCGTCCGCATGCCGTGGCGTTGGGGCAGGGCGCGCATAAGGGCACGGTGGTCGGCGCGAGCTACCTCGGACAGGTCGTGGAGTATCTTCTTTCAACCTCGCTCGGCGACATAAAGGCGGAAGCGCCGGCATCCGCGCCGCGCCACGGGATGAGCGAAGAGATCGCCTTCGACCTGCCGCAAGCCGGCGCGGTTCTTCTGGCACGGCGGTGAGCCTCTTGTCGCCAAACGCTGGCCCCGTCTGGATCGACACGGATATGGGCTTCGACGATCTCGCCGCCATCCTGATGGTGGCGGCATCACGCCCCATAGCAGGCCTGTCGCTGGTTGCCGGCAACGTCATTCTGCAGCAGGTCGAGCGCAATGCATTGGCGGCAGCCGCCGAGTTTGGCTGGGACTTTCCGATCCACCTGGGCGCTGCAGAGCCTCTCAGTGGCAGACTCGCGACCGCCGACTATGTTCTTGGTTCCGACGGTATGCCGGGCAGGGGCCGCAAGCTCCTGTCGGTGGAAGGCAACGCTTTGCCGGATGCCACCGGCGCCATCGCCCGCTTCATCGAAGGCGGCGGACGTGACATCCTCGCTATCGGCCCGCTGACCAATCTTGCGCATCTTGCCCAAACGCGGCCCGATCTCCTGACGCTCCCCGATCTGCGTCTAGTCTGGATGGGCGGTTCAGCTGGTCCGGGCAACCATACGGCTGCTGCCGAATTCAATGCCGCTGTTGATCCTGAGGCCATCGCCATTCTCATCGATGCCGGTGCGCGCATCTGCATGGTGGGCCTCGATTGCTGCCGTCAGGTGGCGGTGACGCTCGATGATGTCGAGCCGCTACGCGTCCAACCATCCGAACGCGCGCAACTGCTTGCCGATTTGCTCGAAGGCTATGTCCGTATCGCCGATGACGGCCGTCGGCCGATGGCGCTCTACGATCCAGTCGCAGCTGCGGCGATGGTTGATCCCGAGAGCGTGATCTTCGCGCCAGCGCGGCTCGATGCGGAGTTGAACGGCACGCTGACGCGCGGCATGACCGTTATTGAATGGCGTGCCCGCAAGGCCGAACCTAACGCGCTGATTGCGACGACGGCTGATGCGCCCCGCATCCGTGCCCTGATGCAGGCAGCCCTTATACACGCTGCCGAAGGATAGAACCGATGACCCAGGCTGCATCTTCCATCGAACCGCAGGATCTCAACGCCCCGGAGTTGCGCGATCGCGCCGTGAATGCTGCAACGTGCCGGGCGCCGTTCGATATCTTGTTGATCAATGGCCGGCTTGTGGATGTCGCAACCTCAGAAATCCGCGACGCCGATATCGGCCTTGTCGGGCCATTGATCGCCTCAGTTCATCCGCGCGGAAACCGCTTGGACGCGGCCAAGGTGATCGATCTTGCTGGCGCCTTCATCGCGCCGGGACTCATCGACATGCACATGCATATCGNNTCGAAAGCTCGATGTGCACACCGCGCCGTTATGCCGAAGTGGTGGTGCCGCAGGGAACGACGACCGTCGTCTGGGACCCGCATGAAGTCGGCAATGTTGCAGGGCTCGACGGTGTGCGCTGGGCGACGGAAGCCGCAAGCGATCTGCCGCTACGCGTGCTGACGCTCGCACCATCCTGCGTGCCGTCCGCGCCCGGCATCGAGATGGCGGGCGCCGAATTCAACGCGTCCGAGATGGCCGAGATGCTGTCTTGGCCGACGATCCACGGCGTGGCGGAAGTCATGGACATGCGCGGCGTGCTCGACCGCTCACCGAAGATGCGTGGCATCGTTGATGCCGGCCTGGCCTCTGNNATCTCCAAGGCTTCGCCGCAGCCGGCATCGCTTCCGACCACGAAATTACTTCGGGCGACGACGTGCTGGAAAAGCTGCGGGCCGGCTTTACCGTAGAGCTGCGGGGCTCGCACGATTATGTGCTGCCGGGCGTCGTGGCAGCCCTCAAGACTTTGCCGCAAGTGCCGCAAACGCTGTCGCTTTGCACGGACGACATCTTTCCCGACGATCTCGTTAAAGTCGGCGGCATGATCGATCACATCCACCGCCTCGTCGGTCACGGCATGCCGGCAATCGATGCACTGCGCGCTGGCACGCTGAACGGCGCCATGCGCTTGGGTCGCGAGGATCTGGGGCGCGTCGCTGCGGGACGTCGAGCAGACATCGTGGTTTTGGCGGACCTTGAGAGTTTTGCTGTGCAGCGCGTCTTCGTGTCAGGCAAGCAAGCCGCGCGCAACGGCCAATTGCTGGCAGGAACACCCGGCGAGCCAACCACCGCCTTCACCGATACTGTGAAGCTTGCCCCGCTGACGGCCGAAGATTTCACCCTCTACGCGCCTGCAGAAACTGGCGACACGGTCGAGATCAACACCGTTTACCGTCCTCGCTTCACCGAATGGCAGCGGCTGACGGTGCCCGTGGTGAACGGCGTCCTTGATCTGCCCGAAGACAAGCTCGTCATGGCCGTGGTGCATCGCCACGCCAAGCGCAGCGCCCAGCCGAGCCTCGGCGTTCTGGACGAGTGGGGATCCTGGACCGGCGCAATCGCCACAACGATTGCCCATGATAGCCACAACCTGAACGTCTTTGGTCGCGATCCCGCCGATATGGCCGCGGCCGCGAATGCGTTGATCGCCTGTGGCGGCGGCATGGCGGTGGCGAAGGACGGCAAGGTGATCGCGCTGCTTCCGCTTCCCGTTTGTGGATTGTTGTCCGACGCACCGGTTGCCAAGACCGCCGAGGCGCTCACAAAGCTGCGCGATGCTGCGGCTGAAGTCGCAGACTGGCTTCCGCCCGTGCGAACCTTCAAGGCTCTGGTCGGCGCAAGCCTCGCCTGCAATCCTGGTCCGCGCGTCACCGACATGGGCATTGGCGACGGCGCGACAGGTGAACTGCGTAGCCTGTTCGACCTGCACCAGTTCTAGAAGCGCCACTGGTATTTAGCGCCATTCCATCACGATAGTCGTTGAAGCTCACGCCACCTT
>DCDI01000039.1:0-3509 GCA_002316345.1 Phyllobacteriaceae bacterium UBA1059
TCATGATGCGCAAGTGCCATCTCAACACCTGCCCGGTCGGCGTGGCGACGCAGGACCCGGTCCTGCGCAAGCGCTTCAAGGGCACGCCGGAGCATGTCATCAACTTCTTCTTCTATGTGGCGGAAGAAGTGCGGCAACTCATGGCGGAGATGGGCTATACCAAGATCGACGACATCATCGGCCAGTCCGAACTGCTCGCCAAGGAAGAACTGATCGAGCATTGGAAGGCGAAGGGTCTGGACTTCACCAACATGTTCTTCAAGCCAGACGCGCCGAAGGAAGCGACCTACTGGACCGAACGTCAGGTTCATCCGATCGACGACGTGCTTGATCGCCGCCTGATCGAAAAGGCGATGCCGGCACTTGAAAGCCGTCAGCCGGTGGTGATCGAGGAGAGCATCCACAATGTCGATCGGTCGGCCGGCGCCATGCTGTCGGGCGAANNATGTTCGCGGTTTGAAGGAAGACACGATCCAGGTGAAGCTGACCGGCACCGCCGGCCAGAGCTTCGGCGCCTTTCTGACGCGCGGCGTGTCCTTCGAGCTCATCGGCGACGGCAACGACTATGTCGGCAAAGGGCTGTCGGGCGGCAAGATCGTCATCCGTCCCCCGGAAGACACGCGCATCGTGCCGGAAGACTCGATCATTGTCGGCAACACCGTGCTTTACGGTGCAACCGAAGGCGAGTGCTACTTCCGCGGTGTGGCTGGCGAACGCTTTGCTGTCCGCAATTCGGGCGCGATCGCGGTTGTCGAAGGCGTGGGCGACCATGGCTGCGAATACATGACCGGTGGTCTCGTCGTCGTGATCGGCCAGACCGGCCGCAACTTCGCAGCCGGCATGTCGGGCGGCGTGGCTTATGTGCTGGATGAAGCGGGCGACTTTGCCGAGCGCTGCAACATGGCGATGGTCGAGCTCGAGCCGGTTCCGGAAGAGGACGACATGCTCGAGAAGCTGCACCACCATGGCGGCGATCTCATGCATAAAGGCCGCGTCGACGTGTCCGGCGACATGACTCGCCACGACGAGGAGCGGCTGGTGAAGCTGATCTCGAACCATGCGCATTACACGGGTTCGACGCGCGCCAAGGCGATCCTCGACGATTGGGCGACCTACCGGCCAATGTTCCGGAAAGTCATGCCGGTCGAATACCGCCGCGCTTTGATCGAGATGGAGCGCATGCGCTTAGGCGTGGCGGCGGAGTAATCCGCCGCAAGCTGGCTGCTTCACAATTCCTTTCAAGCCATCTGCTGGCCTTTGCTGCGCCTGGCAGATCGACTGACGAGAACACGACGATGGGTAAGGTTACAGGCTTTCTCGAGATCGACCGGCAGGTGCCAAAGTACCAGCCGGCCTCTGATCGTATTCGGCACTTCCGTGAATTCACGTTGCCGATGTCGGATAGGGAAGTCGAAAAACAAGCCGCACGCTGCATGGATTGCGGCGTGCCTTATTGCCATGGGCCGACGGGCTGCCCGGTTCACAACCAGATCCCGGATTGGAACGATCTGGTTTATGGTGGTGACTGGGAAGGCGCGATCCGCAACCTGCACTCCACCAACAACTTCCCGGAATGGACCGGCCGCATCTGCCCGGCGCCTTGCGAGGAAGCCTGCACGCTGAACCTCGAAGACATGCCGGTCGCTATCAAGACGGTGGAACAGGCGATCGCCGACAAGGCCTATCTGATGGGCCTGATCCGCCCACAGCCGGCGGAAGTAAAGACCGGCAAGTCGGTTGCCGTGATCGGCTCGGGACCCGCTGGTTTGGCGGCAGCACAGCAGCTGGCGCGTGCCGGGCATGATGTGCATGTGTTCGAGCGTGAGTCTAAGCCCGGCGGTCTGCTGCGTTTCGGCATTCCCGACTTCAAGATGGAAAAGACCACCATCGATCGCCGCGTCGAGCAGATGCAGGGCGAGGGCGTGACCTTCCACTGCAACGTCAATGTCGGCGTCGACAAGACCGTGGATGCGCTGATCGAAGAGCATGACGCGGTGCTTTATTGCGGCGGTTCTGAGAACCCGCGCCCGGCCGGCATTCCGGGTACGGAGTTCGCAGGCGTGCATGATGCGATGCCGTATCTCGTGCAGCAGAACAAGCGAGTCGGTGGCGAAGATATCGGTTCGACGGCCTGGGCATCGGAGCCGATCGTTGCCGGCGGCAAGCATGTCGTCGTGGTTGGCGGCGGCGATACGGCGTCGGATTGCGTCGGCACTGCGTTCCGTCAGGGCGCGGTGCGTGTGACTCAGCTCGACATCCGACCCATGCCGCCGGAGCGCGAAGACAAGCTGGCGGTCTGGCCTTATTGGGCCACCAAGATGCGCGTGTCGTCGTCGCAGGCTGAAGGCGCGCAGCGCGAGTTTCAGGTTGCGACACTGGAGTTCGTCGGCGAGGACGGTCACCTGATCGGCGTGAAGTGCTGCGAAGTCGACGACAGGCGCAAGCCGATCGCAGGCACCGAGTTCTTGATCCGCGCAGATCTCGCTTTCGTTGCCATCGGCTTTGCCGGCCCGATCATCAGTGGAGGCGTGCTGAGCGATCTCGGCGAGCGTCTGACCCTGTCCCAGGACAGCCGCCGCTCGGTGAATGTCGTTGCCAACGATCGCAACTACCGCACCAACATCGACAAGCTCTATGCGGCCGGTGATGTGCGGCGCGGACAATCCTTGGTGGTATGGGCGATCCGTGAGGGACGCCAGGCTGCGCATTCCATTGATGTGGACCTGATGGGCGCATCGGTGCTGCCGCGCTAGGCGCGGCAGTCCACTTTACTGCGCAGCCGGTTCAGTTGCCAGCGGCGTGATGGAGGCCGTGCCTTCGGGAGCGGGTTTCACGGCTTCCGCCTTGCCGGCGAAGTCATCGGCTCGGCCGGTCTGGGTGCCGGCTTCGCGCTGCTCACGCATTTGGATGTCTGCCGCCGTGCCGGCTGATGGTGTGGTGTCGCCGCCAAGCAAGGTCGTGCCGCCATCGAGTTCCGGGTCGGTCAGCGAGATCGGTACGGTGCGCACGATGCGGATCTTGTCTTCGGCGCCGGGCCTGAGGTCAGCACCCGGCGTATAAGCGGGACCGATCAGGCCGATCGCATCGCCGCTGCCGCTTCCCAACACGCGACGCAAAGGCTTTTCCGCATAAAAGGCGATCTTGCGCTTGCCGGCGGCGGTGAGGTTGATGCCATCGCTGCCGCGCAACCGCGCCTGCTGTCCGTTCATGTCTGGACCGGTCGTGACGAAGGCGCCGTTTTCATCCACGAAGCCGTCCCAGATATCGACATAGTCGGCCTCTGCCGTCGCAGATACAGCCTTGAAAACATCGTTGTAGGCCAGCATGTCCGATGTCAGCGACGCCTGCCGGAAAGGCGGCATGCCGACCCAGATCACGGGAATGCCGCGGCTTTCCACGGCTGTCGCGAGGGCTGTCGCGCGTCGCGTATATTCCTTCATCCAGCCTTCGCTGCGCGGTTCGAGCCGCTCGTCACCCGCCTTCATCTGCTGGCGGTCATTGGAACCCAG
>DCDI01000039.1:3580-3762 GCA_002316345.1 Phyllobacteriaceae bacterium UBA1059
GCCAGTTGTAATGGTCTTCGCGCACGATGCCGGACGAGCCGTTGGCTCGGTCCACCACGCGGATGCCGGCGTCCTGCGCAAACATCTCGCTCAAGCCCTCGGCCACGCCGCTGGCCATGAAGTCGCCGATCACCAATACGACCTTGGCATCGGCAGATTTTTCCACGGCTGCAGGGGCGGGC
>DCDI01000147.1:0-226 GCA_002316345.1 Phyllobacteriaceae bacterium UBA1059
AAGATCGATACTCATTGGTAAGCAGTTGTTACCAGTGACGTCACGATCTGGCAAATTGTTGCGCCGCCTGGCCCGGTCTACCTCCTGTGCTCACCGAACAGGAGACCACCATGAACAGTTCAAACCTTGCGGACAAAACCATCCTCATCACCGGCGCATCTAGCGGCATCGGTGCCGGCATTGCGCGGGAACTCGCGGCAGCAGGTGCAACGCTCGTTCTTGGCGC
>DCDI01000147.1:375-4083 GCA_002316345.1 Phyllobacteriaceae bacterium UBA1059
TCGTCACCAGCCGTGCGGACGTGGAAGCCTTTGCCAAGGCGGCGCGCGACGCGTTCGGGTCGATCGACGCCATCGTCAACAATGCCGGCGTGATGCCGCTTTCGCTCATGGCCTCGCTCAAGGTGGAGGAATGGGACCGCATGGTGGATGTGAACATCAAGGGCGTGCTTTACGGCATCGCCGCTGTCTTGCCGGAGATGACGGCGCGGCACGCAGGACACATCATCAACATCGCCTCGGTGGGCGCGCTTTCGGTGTCGCCGACGGCTGCGGTTTATTGCGCCACCAAATTTGCGGTGCGGGCGATTTCCGACGGGCTGCGCCAGGAAACGCAGGACATCCGCGTCACCTGCATCCATCCCGGCGTGGTGGAAAGCGAGTTGGCCGACACCATCACCGATCCCGTTGCGGCGGAAGCCATGAAGACCTGGCGCTCCGTGGCGCTTTCTCCTGACGCCATCGGCCGTGCCGTGCGCTTTGCTCTGGAACAGCCTGATGACGTCGACGTAAGCGAAATCGTCGTGCGCCCGACGCGCTCGCCGTATTGAGGGGAGACTACACGATGTCTGATCATCCTTATGTCGGCCTATGGGTCACGGCGGACGGCCTCATCCGCCACGAACTCCTTGTAGACAATCGCTACGACGAAGCGCGCGGGCCACGCGAAAGTGCCTATCAAGGCCGCTACGAAGTTCGCGGCACGCATATCGACTATTGGGACGACACCGGCTTCACGGCCGATGGCGACTTCGCCGATATGAACACGCTCCACCATGCGGGCATGGTGCTGCACCGGCAGCGGTGAGCGGATCACTTGGCATGAGAGCCTAGCGTCCAGCGTCGACAACAGGCTCCGCCGCGATTAAGTGCAGGGGATCATAAATGCCGCGGCCCCGCGGCATTTGCTGCCTGTCATTTGACCGTCAAACACGGCGGTCATAGCTGGCACCTTCTCCCGAAGCCGGATGGATCGGTTCTTGACGACACTTCGCCTCGATGGCCTGACGCGCATTTTTGGAACGACCCGCGCGGTCGATCATGTTTCGATGACGCTCGCGCCCGGCTCGTTCACGGCCCTGCTTGGCCCCTCGGGTTGCGGCAAGACGACCTTGTTGCGGCTGATTGCCGGGTTTGAAGTGCCCGATGATGGCTCGATCGCTTTCGATGGACGGGTGATCGCCGACGCCAAGACGACCGTGCCGCCCGAACAGCGCGGCATCGGCATCGTGTTTCAGTCCTATGCGCTATGGCCGCATATGGATGTGGCCGGCAACGTTTCCTATCCCTTGAAGACGCAGCGGGTTGATCGCACGACCGTTTCCCGGCGCGTGGCCGAGGTGCTCGATATTGTCGGGCTCGGCGGGTATGAAAGCCGGCGCATCGATGAGCTTTCGGGCGGTCAACGTCAGCGTGTGGCGCTGGCTCGCTGTTTGATCGCCAATTCCGGCATCATCCTGTTCGACGAGCCGCTCGCCAATCTCGACATGCATCTGCGCGCGACTATGGTGGACGTGTTTCGCGACATTCATCAGCGCACCGGCGCAACGATCGTTTATGTCACGCATGACCAGGCCGAAGCGCTGGCCATGGCGGATCGCGTCGCGGTGCTGGAGAAAGGCCGCGTGTTGCAGTTTGCTGCGCCGACCGGCGTTTATCATCAGCCGGCCGATGTCGCTGTGGCGCGCTTTGTCGGCCGGGGTGCGATCGTGCCGACTTTCGCTTGGGACAGCGATCAGAACCAAAGCCGCGTCCAGATCGGCGGCCACACGGTCGTTGCCAGATCAAGCGGCACGCCGGTCGGGGCCGTGAATGTCCTGCTGCGGCCCGAAGGACTGGCGCTTGCCGACGACGGCGTGCCGGGCACGGTTCTGTCCTCGACCTATCGCGGGCCGGTCCATGAGCTCAGGATCAAGCTTGCCAAGGACAGCGGCGAGGTTACCGTGGATCATCGCACTGCGGTGTCACCGGGAACGGCGGTGAAGATCGCCGTTCATGACGCCTGGATCATCCCGGCGGCGAAAGGTTAGCGCCAGGGCAGAACGCCGGCCGGCAGACGCTTGGCGAAGCGGTCGAGCGCAACCAGCATGGCCACGACCATGACGATGCTGGCGACAGCAATGGCTGCCGCATGCGTGCCTAAACCCGCTTCTTCCAGGCTGAACAGCACCACGCCCAGTGTTTCATTGCCGCTCGACCATAACAGGGCCGAGACCGTCAGTTCGTTGAAGGCGCTCATGAAGACGAGCAGCGCGCCGGCAACGGCTGCGGGCGCAACCAGCGGCACGACAATGGTGATGAGCCTTCGGAGCGATCCCGCACCCGCACTCGCCGCGGCTTCGGTGAGATCGGCGGGGATCTGGGCGACGGCGGTGGTAACCGGCTTCAGCGCCAGGGTGAAGAAGCGCATGAGATAAGCGATGAGGATGATCGCCGCCGTCGCATACAGGCTGCCGATCAGCGGCAGCGGGCGCAGGAAAAGCAGGATGCAGGCGATGGCCAGCACGATGCCCGGAACGGCATAAGGCAGGTCGATCGCGCCTTGCAGCAGACGCTGTTTTCGCCGGCTGAAACGCTCCATCACAAGAGCAACCGGAATGACGCCAAGCGCCAGCAGAAGGGCGGCTGCGCCCGAGAGCAGAATCGAGTTGCGGAAGGCGCGCATGGTGGATGCCTGCCGCGTCAGCACTTCCGCGAAGTTGGCGAGCGTTGCGGTTTCAGCCGTCAGCGGCACACCGAAGGCCGGCACGAGCGCGGTGGTTATGAGCGCCAGCATGGGCAGTACAAGGATGGAGGCGATCACCAGCCAAGCGATGACTGCGGTTGCGATGCGCCAATGCCCCAGCGCGAAACGCGCCGGCTTGCCGCCCGCATAACGGGCCGCACGATGGCGCGATGCCAGCGTCTGCAAGGCGACGCCGGCCAGAGCCAAAGCTGCGATCAGAACCGACAGGCTGGCCATCTGCGGCAGCACGCCGGGTCCGAAGCTCGCCATCTGCTGGTAGATCAGGGTCGGCAGGGTCAGGTAATTCACAGGCATGCCGAGCAGTGCCGGGATACCGAAATTGCCCACTCCGGATACGAAGGCCAAGGCAGCGGCAGCCAGCAGATATGGCCGCATCAGGGGCAGAACGATGGTCAGCAACACGCGCAGCTGTGTTGCACCCGATGCACGGCCCGCTTCAACGAGATCGCCGGGGATGCGCGACAGGCCGGCGCGCAGCGTCACGAATACGATCGGCGCATGCTGCACGCCGTACAGCAGGATGATGCCGTTGCGGCCAAGAATCGGGTTCGGCGTGCCGGGTGCGGGCGCTAGGCCCAGCATGCCGAGCAGCGTCGATGACGGGCCGAACAGATGCAGCCAGGATAAAGCCGTCANNCAGAAGAAGCAGGAAGCCGAGGATCTTTCGGCCGGGCATGTCGGTCAGCGCGATGGCTATCGCAAACGGTGCGCCGATCACCATGGCGGCAACGGCGCCGAAGAAGGCGGTGTCGAGCGTGCGCCACAAAGCGCGTTGCGTTGCGGTCTTGGTCAGGCGCTCCCAGAATGCGGTGAGATCGATTTCGCCGCCGGGGGCAAGGGCCGCCACAAGCAGCCGCCCCATCGGCAGGATGCTGAGCACGCCAACCACGAGCAGCACAAGCACGACCGGCGCCCAGCCGCCGAGGCGCGACCATGCAGACAAGCCGGACGAGCGCTGCGATGAT
>DCDI01000147.1:4089-6326 GCA_002316345.1 Phyllobacteriaceae bacterium UBA1059
AGGTGGGGAGAGAGGCTTCGGACAGTGTCGGGTTCCGCTTACTGGCCCATCACGTCGCTGAACTTTTCTTTGTTCGCAATGTCGTCCTTGAGGGCGGCAGCGGCGTCGTAATTCAGCACCTTGATCGACGCGCGGTCCGGATAACCGGCCGGCAGACCGGCATCGGCGCGGGCTGGGATATAGCCTTGGCTCACGGCGAGCTTCTGGCCTTCTTCCGACAGCATGAAGTCGACGAAGGCCTTGGCGGCTTCCGGGTTCTTGGCGGTGGACAGGATCGCCACCGGCTCGGTGACGGCCGACACGCCTTCGGCGGGGAAGACGAACTCGACCGGAGCGCCCTTGGCCTTTTCGCGGATCGGCATGTAGTCGACGATCATGCCGTAGAGCTTGTCGCCGCCCGACACGGATTTCAGCACGTCGCCATTGCCGCCGGCTGCCTGCGCGCCGTTTTCGGCCAGCGCGGAATAGAAGTCCCAGCCGGACTTCAGATTGCCGGTGAGCGTGACGGTGTGGATCATGGCCGCACCCGAGGTGAGCGGGCTCGGCATCACGACCTGACCCTTGGCTTCCGGCTTGGTGAGGTCTTCCCAGCTGGTCGGCTTCATCGGCGCGTTGGTGTTATAAACAATGCCGGTGGTGATCAGCTTGGTCGAGAAATAGGTCTTGTCCTTATCGACCAAGGAGGCGTCGATGCCGTCGGTCTTGGCATCCGGATAGGCCATCAAACGGCCCTCGCCTTTCAAGCCTTCCATCGTGACGACATCGGCGATCAAGAGCAGGTCGGGCTGCGGCTGGCCGGCTTCGATCTCGGCGCGCAGCTTGGCGAGGATCTTCGGCGTGCCATCACGCACCCACTCCACTTCAACGCCGGGATTGGCAGCCTTGAAGGCATCGACTGTCGCTTGCGCATCCGTATTCGGCTGGCTGGTGTAAAGCACGAGCTTGCCGTCGGCGGCGAAGGCGGGCAGCGCTGCGGCGGCAAGGAGAGCGGTGGCAAGAAGCAGACGCATCGATGGAATCCATTCAATGAAATGATGGCGGCTCGACCATACAGAAGCCGGATAGGTTCTCCTATCGCGGCTTCAACACGATTTCATGACAGATAGGGCGGAATATTCTGCCGGCTAAAAGCCGACCTTCAACGCGCCGCCAACGGTGTGCATTTGATCATCGTTGGAAAAGCTGCCGCGGTAGAACACGGCGGCGTCGAGTTGCTGGCGGAAGGCAAGGTCTAGGCGAGCTTCCACCGTGCCGGTGTTCTCGCCGCTGTTGCTGCCATAAACGGTGAACGGCATGCCGCCAGCATAGGAATGGGTGCTGGATGGCGTATCGCCGCTCAGGCGGCGGCTGTAAGCGGCATAAAGGCTCGGCTTGACGATCAGGTCGGTGTTCAGCTGCCAGGCGCGGCTGATGCGCAGGCCGATATCGGCATCGGTGCGGTCATAGTCGGAGCCGGATGAAACGAGGTTGGCGGCACCGGCGCCGGTCTCCGAGAAGCTGCCGCCCTGCGCGGTGGTCCAGGAGACGCCGGCGAAGGGCTCGACATCAACACCGCCGAGGTCCGCTGAATAGGCGATTTCGGCGAAGGCNNGCGTTGCAGGTCGATGTCGTGGCTGGTGTAATCGGCACCGCCCGACAGACGCCAGGGACCGTGTCGCCAATCGCCGTAAGCGGTGATGCCGATGCTGTTTATGTCGCCGGAACTGACGCGGGCACGATTGTCGAAGTCGGTTCGGCCGTAGTGACCGGCCAAGCCCAAGCGCACATCGTTATACGGCTCAAAGTCGATGCCGGCGGACAGCCAAGGGCCCCGGGCGCGGGCATCCGCGGCGTTGCCATCGCCCGAAAGATCGTTGTCGACATAGCCACTTTCGCCCCACACGCCGGTGCCCTCGGCCTGCGCGAGATGGCTGCGCACCGCCCAGCGGCTGTTGCGCTGAACACCGGCAATCACGTCCAGCACCTGCGCATGCGCTTCGCCGGACAAGAGATCGAAAGCGGTGAGCGCCTGGTCGCGGGTGAGCGGGAGGGTGGCATCATAGAGCGCATTGCCAACGCCGCCGGCTTCGATCGCGGTTGCGGTGGCGCGCTGGTTGCGCGTTTGCGCCACATCCGGGAAGGCGATGGCGTTGCGTTCGAGGCGCAAGGTGAGATCGGACGCGCCATACAGCACGCTGGGGTCGAGGAAGGCGAAGCTGGCGGAGATGCTGTCGAAGCTGCCGCTGACCGTGCCACCC
>DCDI01000147.1:6355-6569 GCA_002316345.1 Phyllobacteriaceae bacterium UBA1059
CCCGCCGCAAGGAAGCGGTAATTGCCGGCTGCCGCGCGATTCTGGCTGGTGAGTTGCAGTTCGCCATTGACGAAAACATCGCCGCCGACATTCACGAGGCCGGAACGCGCGCCGTCCAGTTCCACGGCAAAGATCGCGCCGGGATCGAGCGTCAGATCGCCGGCGACCGTGAAGATGCCGGCGGCCTGCGCCACCAGCGTGGCGGCCACCTGGG
>DCDI01000190.1 GCA_002316345.1 Phyllobacteriaceae bacterium UBA1059
CCCCCTTTTTTTTCTCCCCCCCTTTTCCGACCCCTCCCCGCCAGCACGATCGACCATCCCGCCTTCGCCAGCGCCAAGGCCGTCGCGCGGCCGATGCCGCTGCCTGCACCTGTCACGAGCGCGACTTGCATATGCGCCATTGTTTCCTCCTCCGAACCCATCTCGCTCATCGCGTCTTTGCTTTCGCCTCGTCAACTCCTATCAAAAGAACCATGAGTGCTTCGCCCGGTCGATCTTTCCATGAGTGAGCTTCTTTTTGCGACAGAAGGAAACCCCATTCCGGAGGGCACCACTGCCGGCATGCTCACCATGCGCGACGGCAAGCGCATCCGCTACGCGCTGTTCCGCACCGACGCCCGGCCGATCCGCGGCACGGTCGTCACGCTGACCGGCCGTAACGAGTGCATCGAAAAATATTTCGAGACCGTACGCGATCTGCAGGCGCGCGGCTTCGAGGTCGTGACGCTTGATTGGCGCGGCCAAGGCAATTCGGACCGCATCCATCGCGATCGGGCGCGCGGCCACGTCCGCACCTTCCACAATTATGTCGACGATCTCGACCAGCTGTTTGCCGAAGTCGTCCTGCCGGACTGCCGCGCGCCCTTCTACATGCTGGCTCATTCCGCCGGCGCGCTGATCGCGCTGCTGGCGGCTCCCCGCATGGCCAACCGCATCCGCCGCATGGTTCTGTCCGCGCCGCTGATCACCCTGACCGGATACACCACCACGATGCCGGCGGTGGGCCGCGTGTCGAGCTTGCTTTATTGGCTGGGGCTTGGCGGCATGTATCTCGGCAGCGGCCCGCGACCGCGCGAAGCCGCGCCGTTCGAAACCAACAAGGTCACCAACGACCTCGACCGTTACCGCCGCAACCAGGCGATCTATGCCGCCCATCCTGAACTGGCGCTGGGCGGCCCTACCGCCAGTTGGGTGCGCGCCATGACACGCGCGTCGGCGGAAATCCAGGAACAGGCCTTCGTGTCGCGCATGCATATCCCGACCTTGTTCGTGGCAGCCGGCAACGACACGATCGTATCCACCCGAGCGATCGAGCTCTACGCCCGCCGCCTCCGTTCCGGCTCGCTTCTGACAGTGGACGGCGCCAAGCACGAGCTCCTGCAAGAGCGCGACACGTTTCGCGATCAGTTCATGGCCGCCTTCGATGCCTTCGTGCCGGGCACGGAATAGGTCAGGACCGGATCAGATCCAGCGCCGCCGCATGCAACTCCGCTGAGCCCGCCGCGATCACATCGCCGCCGCCCTCGGCAGAGCCCCCGTCGAAAGTGGTGATGACGCCGCCCGCTTGTTCGATGATCGGGATCAACGCCACGATGTCGTAAGGCTGCAAGCCGGCTTCGATCACCAGATCGACGCTGCCTGCGGCCAGCATGGCGAAGGCGTAGCAATCGACGCCGTAGCGCGACAGGCGCACGCTGCTTTCCAGACGATCGAAGACCGCCCGCTTGTCACCCTTGAACATCGCCGGCGTTGTCGTGAACAAAGTGGCGTCGCCGAGGCTCGCCCCCCGCCGCGTTTTCAACGGCCGGTTGCCGCCTGGTCCCTCATAGAAGGCACCGCTGCGGGTCGCATAAAACAGCTCACCGGTGAAAGGCTGGCTCATCATGCCAGCCACCGCGTCGCCATTTTCCGTCAGGCCAACAAGCGTGCCCCAGACCGGCAGGCCGGAGATAAAGGCGCGCGTGCCGTCGATCGGGTCGATCACCCAGACATGACGGCCGTCACCCTGCTTGGTGCCGTGCTCTTCGCCGAGAATGCCATGCTCGGGATAGGTCTCGCTGATCAGCGTAACGATGGCACGCTCGGCTTCCTGGTCGGCCTCGGTGACCGGATCGAAGCCGGATGCCAGTTTGTTGCTGACAGCACCCGCCTGGCGGAAGCGCGGCAGCGTTTGCTCTGCGGCCGCCGCAGCTAGGCGGCGGAAAATAGCTGCATCCGTCATCAATCCCATCCTCTTTCCCAAGCATTATGCCTTAATAAAAGGCACTCGCAAAATCAGCTCATTTTATAGCTTGACGCTCTTAGCCGGCGCGCCTAGCGTGAGGGTGAGCAGATTTTCTGCTCATGCCCTCCTTGGGCGTTTCCTCCCTAGACTTCGACCGCATCGCACCCGTGATGCGGTCTTTTTTTATCTGGAAGGCCGCGCCGCATCATTCCGCAGCAAGCGGCGTCGGCCAGATCAGCTCCGTCCACAAGCCCATCAGCGTCGCGCAAACCCGCGTCAGGTCGTCCGCAAGAGGATCGAAGCCCGCCGTTTTCTGAAGCGTCCGCTCATTCATGTAGAGGCCGCGATTGACCTCGATCTGGATGGCATGGACGCCGTCAGCGGGACGGCCATAATGTTCGGTGATGAACCCGCCCGCATAAGGCCGGTTGTGCGCCACAGTGTAGCCCATGCCGGTCAGCAGCCCGATCACCGCTTCCGACAAAGGTGAGGCGGCCGCCGCGCCGAACCGGTCGCCAACGATGAAATCGGGCCGCGCACCGTGATCCCCCACCCGCACGCTGCCGGGCATCGAATGGCAATCCACCAGCACCGCCGTGCCGAACGCAGCCCAGGTTCGCGCCAGCAGCTCGGCAAGCTGATCATGGTAGGGCAGATAAAGATCTTCGATGCGGCCGGCCGCTTCCGCATAAGGCAGGCGGCTGGCATAGATCTCTTGCCCCTCGGCAACCAGCTTCGGCACAGTGCCGAGCCCACCTGCCACACGTGCGGAGCGCACATTGGCCTGGGGTGGCAGCTGTTCGCGAAACATCTTGGGGTCGAGCTCGAACGGTTCGCGGTTCACATCCAGATAGGCGCGCGGAAAATGCGCGTGCAGCAGCGGTGCGCCGAGGCCGACCACGCCGCCAAACAGTTCTTCGACAAAGAAATCCTCCGAGCGCCGGATTGCCGAGGCATCGAGCCGAGTCATTGCCATGAAGCGCGGCGGATAGAACCGTCCGCTATGGGGTGAGTTGAACACGAAGGGGGCATCATGCGAAGCGGGCTGTCTCAGCGTAAAGGCGCCGGCCGGAAAATCCTTGGAAGCCGTCACCCTCTAAAACTCCGCCGGACAACGCGCAGCATTGCCCCTGTTTACGCCCTTATTCATAGCCGATGACCGTGCCACGCGCCCCTTGCCCTGTCCAGCGCGAGAGCAACAGGCTTGGAATTGAGCGGTTCCATTCACTGGATGTTTACCCTCCCGCCCGCATATCTCTACCATGGTTAAGACCCCGCTCTGGCGTGTGGTCGAGGATAATCGGACGGGTTCGATGAAACGCATTCTTCTTGCGGAAGACGATAATGACATGCGTCGGTTCCTGGTGAAGGCGCTGGAGCGTGCAGGCTATGACGTCAGCGACTTCGACAATGGCGCCAGCGCCTATGAGCGTCTGCGCGAAGAGCCGTTTTCCCTGCTTCTGACCGATATCGTGATGCCGGAAATGGACGGCATCGAACTCGCCCGCCGCGCCACCGAGATCGACCCTGACCTCAAGGTCATGTTCATCACCGGCTTCGCCGCCGTCGCGCTGAACCCCGACTCGAAGGCACCGCGCGACGCCAAGGTCCTGTCAAAACCCTTCCACCTGCGCGACCTCGTCAACGAAGTCGAAAAAATGCTCCACGCGGCCTGAGCCGCTTGGTTTATCCAATGCTTGGGTCACCCGTGGACCCGGCATCACCTCTCGCCTGCACGTTGTTTGCCACCTTCCTGTAGGAAACAAGCAAAGCGCCACAAAAGCGCGAGAACCTCACTTGACGACGCGGCGGCAAAATGGTGTAAGCCGCGCCACGGATGGGCGTGTAGCTCAGCGGGAGAGCACTACGTTGACATCGTAGGGGTCACAGGTTCAATCCCTGTCACGCCCACCATCCGGTTCCCACTTTCTGAAAGTTCACGCACGATGCTTTCACCGCATCGATCGTGTGTGTCTGGCCTGGCGTCAGATGACGAGCAGGCTTTGCTAAGATCCTGTTCAAGCACCGCTTCAACAACAGAATCGATTAGAAGTAGGTCAGCGATCAGTCATCGCCGCTGCGACGGCGCTCGGCATCAAACCGCCGCAACCGCGCGTGGCAGCCAGCCTTGCAAGGCATCCCAGTCCGGTTCAAGGTCGGCAAAGCGATCGAGCCGCAGGGTGGAAAGATCGGCAAAGTCACAACGGCCGTGCATGATCAACTGCATCAAGGCGCGACCGGTTGCCGGCGAGAGGCCGAAGCCGACGCCCGACATGGTTGCGACGGTCAGGTTTGCCCAAGGTTCTGGCTGATCGAGCACCGGGCGGCCATCCGGCGTGTTTTCGATAATGCCGGCCCAGGAGCGAATGACCTTGGCATGCGCTGCCTTGGGAAACAGCTGCGCCACGCGCTGCGCGATGTTCCCGGCAAGCGGTGTGGAAGGCCGGTTTGCCGTGGGCATCTCCTCCGTTTCCACCCATTCATGCGGCCCGCCGCCATAAGCAAGATTGCCGCGCAAAGTCTGGCGGCCGTAAAGACCGGCTCCGTCTGTTCCGCCGATCGGCATCAAGGGCAGCGGCTCGGTCACGATCATTTCCGCGCGCGCGGTGCGCAGCGGGATCGCGACATCGAGCAGGCCAGCCAAGCGTCCGGTTTGCGGCCCCGCGGCAATGAGAACGTGATCGCAGCTGAAGGTGCCTTTGTCGGTTTGCACGCCGGTGACCCGATCGCCTGCCGTGGTGAAGCCGGTAACAGCGACATGCTGGCGCAAACGGCCGCCCCGATCGGCCAGTGCCCAGGCATAGGCCTGCACCGTGCGATGCGGATTGGCATGGCCGCCGAAGTGATAGAGATGGCCGGCATAGACGGTGTCGCCTGCAAGCGGAACGAGGTCGCGCACCTCCTTGGCATCGAGGGCATCGACCTCGAAGCCTTGTTGTTGCGAGTTGCGCACCGAACGCGAGTAAAGCTCGAACTGCTGCGGCGTCAGCGCCATGCGGATGCGCTTGGGCTGGAACTCGGTGGGATAGCCGAGGATCTGATCCATCATCGGCCACAAACGCTGTTCTTCGTTGAACAGCGGGCTTTGCGGATGGGTGCAACCGCCGCCATTGCGCCCCGACGCTTCCCAGCCCGCGACACCGCGTTCCAGAACGAGAACATCGACGCCGGCATCAGCCAGCCAGAACGCCGTGCTCAACCCGGTGACACCGCCGCCGATGATGACCACGGAGGCGCCAGCCGGTCTGTCATCGCCGCCGAGCCGTTCCCCCTGTTCATTCAGTGACATGATCTGTCTCCCTGGACAGGCTGGCGACCGTGTAGCGCTTCTCGATTTCCCAGTGAGGTGTCCATTGCCGGGGCATGCCGAACCAGGAGTCCCATTGTTCGGCCATCGCCGGATCTTCATGGGCTGGTGAAAGATCCCGCAAACTCAAGGGCCGCACGGGGCTGCGGTAAGCAGCAAGCGACACGGCGCCCAGTTCCAGGTTCTCCTGCAAGGCAAGCATGGCCTGCACCTGTTCGCGGCATCGCCGTCCCTGGCAATGGCCCATGCCCGCCCGTGTCAGGCGCTTGACCTGATCGGGGTTGGGTGGCCCCTCACCCAGCAACTGCGTCAGGCTTTTTGGTTCGACCCGCGCCTCTGCGTTGAGATAGCGCGGCGGATGCACTTCGAGGATTTCGTGCGCCCAAACATCCTCGCATTGGCAAACCGGCACATCATCGCGCAGCGTTTCAAGAACCGTTTTCACCCACTGCTTGCGGTAGAAACCGATATCCAGCGCGGCGTCCGGAACCGTCGCGATTGGCGGTTCCTGCCCTGAACCGACTTCCTTCCCCAACGCGCCAAGCGCGGCATCGGCAGCGATCCTGCCTTCCCGGCGCGACACACGCTCGTCCGCCGACTTCGTGCCCCAGATGCCTGCGCAATCGCCTGCTGCGCGAACATTGGCGAGCGTCGTGCTCCCGGCATCGCCCAGAACCGGCACGAAGCCGCCGCGACTGCCATCGAAAATCGTACGCACGCCGGCCGCTTGCAGCAGGTCGATCACGGGAACAGCGCCCAATCCGAGCAGGATGCTGTCGCAGGCAATTTCCGTGTCACGCAAACGAATGCCGTGGATGCCGCTGGTGTCGAAATCCGCGCCCCGCACGGTTTCGCCGGTCAGAATGGGAATGCCAAGCGCCTTGATCCGCGCAACGAGGGTGGCGTCCGCGAAGGGATGATCGCCCTGCTCGACAATGGCCTTGATCGTCACGCCAGCCTTGACGAGGTCGATCACAGACAACAGCGTTTCAGGCGTCGTGCCCAGAACTACCGCCGCCTTGCCTTCAAGCGCACCGTACAGCGTGGCGAGTGTGGCAGCGGCGCTGATGCCGCCGACGCCGGGTTGGTCCCAGCCGTGGAAGGCCAGACCCATATCGCGCCGGCCTGTCGCCACGATGGCTTGATCGAAGCCGATCAGCTGGCTGCCGCCATCAACATCGGCCAGTCCGGCGATCGAACCTGGCATCCAGTTGAGGTTGGCGTGGTTCACGAACAGGCCCCAGCACGCCGTTCCCAGCCTGATATCGACGCCGGCTTCGAACAGATCGGCCAGTTCCGGACGCGCTTCCAGCATGCGCTCGGTCATCGCATTGCGGTTGCGGATCTGGCCGCCCATCAGCCCGCCCCACAGTTGCGGCACGCTTTCGCCCATCGTCTCGAACGGCACCGGATTCTCGTCGACCAGCATCACGGTCGCGCCGCCGTCGATCGCTTGTTTAGCGGCAGCCAAACCGGCGGGTCCGGCGCCTACAACCAGCACTTCAATGCGCGAGGCGATGTCGAGCGTCTTGCCGGCGACGGAGCGGGGATCGAAGGTCATGGGATGGTCCGTTCCGCTGTTTTCTTGAAAGTCAACGCTGCCGCAAGCTCAGATGAACTCGCGGCTCATCGTTTCGAGGTCGTGCCAAAGGCTTTCCGCAAAGCCTCGGAGCACCATCAATTCGAAGCGGTCGGGCGCGGTGCGGGTGATGTGAGTGGCGATGTGGCCGATCAGGGTTGTGGTCGCCGAACCGACCTCGAAATTGGCCAGATCGAGGCCGGTGCCCTTGGCCAGAACATCCTCAACCGCGTCACCCTCGATCGCCTGGCGGACGCGGCCGTGGCTCTGGTCGACAACGGTCAATTCGGGCCATTGAGCGGAAATTTCCGGCAGAAAACCGGAAGAAACCGGCTGAACTGCAACCCAAAACCGGTCAGTTGGCCCGTTTTTTCGGACAGAAAACCCGTATTTTTCCGCAATCTCCCCGCTCTTTCCGACCTCTGCCGGTGAACCGAGAACCTGCAGCACGGTTCCTTCCGGTAGCGGCGAAACACGAATGCGCGCCCCGTTGATCGCCGTGACGCCCGCCAGCGCGGCCCGATGGTGAAGTTGAAAATCAGGCATCGAGCTTCTCATCTGCCGCATGAAGGAAAACCGGATCGCAGACCCGGGCCGGCGTGAATTCGTTGTAAAGGCCGTTCCAGACCACGACCTCCTCGCCATGCCGTTCGGGGCCGCGAATGATCAGCGCGAGGCCGATCGAGGACTTCAGGTGCGGCGACCAGGCGTTCGAGGTGACATAGCCCTGATCGTTCTCCAGCGTCGCTGCGGCGTCCTTCGACAGGATGTGCGATCCGGCCCGGAAACTCTGGGTGGGATCGAGCGGCAGGAGGCCGGCGAGACGCGGCCGCAGCGGATCGGACAGACCTTCGCGCTTGAGCATCTGCTTGCCGATGAAGTCCGGCTTGGTGGCCGACACCATCTTGGCCAGACCGAGATCGCCCGGCGTCACGGTGCCGTCGATCTCGGCATGGGTGATGAAGCCCTTTTCCATGCGCAGCACGTTGAGCGCTTCAACGCCGTAAGCGCACATACCGTGTGGCTCACCGACCTGCGTCAGCGCATCCGCAACGCTTTCGCCGTAGCCGGCGGGGACAGCGAGTTCGTAGGCCATCTCGCCGGAAAACGAGATGCGGAACAGCAATCCGCGAAGTTGCCCGCCCAACAGCGAAACTTCGCGTGCGGCGAGGAAACCAAAGGCTTCGTCCGAAATGTCTTCATCGACGATGTCTGCCAAGATGGTGCGCGCCTTGGGGCCGGCGAGCGACATCTGCGCCCATTGATCGGTGACGGAAGCCAGCCGCACGTCGAGTTCGGGCCACAGCGCCTGCGAGCAGAATTCCAGATGGCTCATGACGCCGGCGGCATAGGCCGTGGTGGTGGTCATGAAGTAGCGATCGTCGGCCAAACGGCTGGTCGTGCCGTCATCATAGATCATGCCATCGTCGCGCAGCATCAGGCCGTAACGAGCCTTGCCGACAGGCAGCTTGGCAAAGCCGTTGGAATAGACGCGATCAAGGAAAGCCGCGGCATCCCGACCGGAAATCTGGATCTTGCCGAGCATCGACACGTCGCACAGGCCGGCATTGATGCGTGTATTCAGCACTTCGCGGTCGACGCTGTCGCGCCATGTGGTTTCGCCCTGTCGCGCGAACCAGGCCGAACGATACCAGAGCCCGGTTTCGATGAAGGTCGCTCCGTTCTTGGCCGCCCACTCATGAAGCGGCGACTTGCGCACGGGCTGGAAGTGCTTTCCCTTGGCGGCACCGGTCAGCGCGCCGAAGGACACCGGCGTGTAGAATGGGCGGAAGGTGGTTGTGCCGACCTGCGCCGGCGACACGCCGCGGGCTTCGGCCAGCAGAGCAATGGCGTTGATGTTGGACAGCTTGCCCTGATCGGTCGCCATGCCATTGGTGGTGTAGCGCTTGGCCATTTCGACATGGCCGAAGCCTTCTTGCGCGGCAAGATCGAGGTCGCGCCGCGTGACGTCGTTCTGATAGTCGACGAAAGCTTTGCCCGTGACATCCGGGATCGACCAGAGCGGCTTCTCGATACGGCCGGAAAGGTCGCCTTCGACCTGAACGGAGATCGGCGTCCCGCTTTTGCCGAGTTGCGTGGCAATCGCCAACGCCTCGGTCGAACCGTGCGCAACACACTCGGCAAGGTTGCCGGTACGCGCGGCGGAGCCGGCCAGAGACAGGCCTTGCAGGTTGTCGGGCGCCAGGAAGGCGGATTGTTCGTCGGACCAGACCGGCTTGCCGCCACGATGACAGGCCAGGTGGATGATCGGGCTGAATCCGCCAGCCACGCCCAGCGCATCCACATCGATCGATTGAAAGCGGCCGTCCTGCTTGATCTGGATAGAAGACAGCGCCTTCCCGCCTTTGGCGTCGGTGACAAGCGCACTGCGCAGTACCCTCGCCTTGCCCGCATACGGTACGGATGACTGCGCGCGGCTGTCGATAATGGCGACGAGGTCGACGCCTGCTTTCTCAAGATCCTGAGCCAGCGCGTAGCCGGTGTCGTTGATCGTGAAGATCGCAACTTTCCTGCCCGGCGCGACACCATAGCGATTGAGATAGGTGCGCATGGCACCGGCCATCATGATACCCGGCGTGTCGTTGCCACCGAACACCAAGGGCCGCTCTTCCGCGCCGGTCGCCAGGATCGCGTGCTTGGCGGCGACGCGCCAAAATCGTTCGACCGGTTGCCCTGACGCCGGCACCGCCACGTGCTTCTGAACCCGCTCGACCGCGCCGAAGACATTGCTGTCATACCAGCCGATCACGGTGGTGCGCGAAAGGAGTTTGACGTTGGGCAGGCTGCGCAATTCGTCCACGCAGCGTGCCACGTATTGCGTTGCCGCCAGACCATCAAGGACCGCGGTTTCCGACAGAAGCGTGCCGCCGAAACCCGGCTGCTCGTCGGCCAGAACAACGCGCAAGCCTGCACGTGCAGCGGTAAGTGCGGCGGCAAGGCCGGTCGGCCCTGAACCCACAACAAGCAGGTCGCAATGCGCCCACGCCTTCTCGTAAGCATCGGGATCGGCTTCAAAGGTCGCTTTGCCAAGGCCTGCGGCGCGGCGGATCAGCGGCTCATAGACTTTTTCCCAGAAGGAAGCCGGCCACATGAAGGTCTTGTAG
>DCDI01000129.1 GCA_002316345.1 Phyllobacteriaceae bacterium UBA1059
GGGACGCCCCGCGGCCCCCTGCCGGTCAGCCAGGTGCCGCTCCTCAGCCAGGTCCTGCCGCACAGCCTCAGCAGGCACAGCCAGCTCAGCCCGCCCAGCCTGCCGCTCCACCTCCGACCTCGGATGCGGCGGCACAAAGCGAGCGTTCGCGTCCAACTGACATCCGCTCGGCTCGTGAAGAGCGCGGCCAGCGCATCGAGGTCGACCGCGATCAGCCGCGTCGCTGGGAGCGTCGCGAAAACGTCGACGTCGTGAAGGAAGTCGACAACCGCATCATCCTGAACTTTGGCGGCCAGGACTTCGTGGAAAGCTCGGACCGCGATCGTATGGGACGTGACTCCCGCGATACCTATTACGAGGAACTGCCGCGTGGCCGGACCCGCGAAACCATCGTGCGCCAGGACGGCACGCAGGTCGTGACCATCCGCAACGCCTATGGCGATGTGGTTCGTCGTTCGCGCATCACGCCGGACAACCGCGAATACGTGCTGTCCTATGTGGATGAGGATGAGTACGACCGCGACCGTGGCCGCGAATGGCGCGATCCCGGCGAGGACTTGCCGCCGCTCGTTCTCACCATTCCTGCGCGCGATTACATTCTCGACGCGGGTACGGTGGATGACGAGCCGGAGCGCTACTACGACTTCCTCGACCAGCCGCCGGTTGAGCGCATCGAGCGTCTCTACTCGGTTGAAGAAGTCAAGCGTTCGGCCCGCGTTCGTGACACAGTGCGTCGCGTCGATCTTGATACGATCACCTTCGCAACCGGTTCGGCTGAAGTCGCCGAAAGCCAGGTCGATCGCCTCGAAGGCGTGGCACAGGGCATGCAGAAGCTCTTGAAGCGCAACCCGGCCGAGACCTTCCTGATCGAAGGCCACACGGATGCGGTTGGCAGCGACCAGTCCAACCTGGTTCTGTCGGATCGCCGCGCGGAAGCCGTCGCCGATGCACTGTCGCGCTACTTCGATATCCCGCCGGAGAACCTGACCACACAGGGCTACGGTGAGCGCTATCTGAAGATCAAGACAGATGGTGCCGAGCAGGAAAACCGCCGCGTCGCCATCCGCCGCATCACGGCGCTTGTGGCTCCCGCGAGCGCCAGCGCGAAGTAACTGGCCTTCAGGCCAAAAGGAAAAGCCCGGTCGGTGACCGGGCTTTTTCATGTTTTCGGGTGAGGCGCTTTAGTACCCCGCCGCGCGATCCACCAAGTCCCGCAACGGTTCGCCTCGGTCATAGGCGTCCATCTGCTTGAGCATCGGCATGGTGATGGCGCGCGGATCGGACGGCGCTGCCGCATGCGGGGTGACGAATACCTTCGGATGCTGCCACAGCGGCGAGGCTTCCTGTAGCGGCTCGGTCTCGAACACGTCTAGGCTGGCTTCACCGAGCGAACCGTCTTCCAACGCGCGCAAAATATCGGCTTCACGCTGCAGACCGCCACGGCCGGCATTGATCAGCACCGCACCGCCGATCGCATTGTCGCGCCTTAACTGGCGCAGGAGATCATAGGTGATGATGCCGCGTGTGGCGTCGGTCAGCGGCAGCAGCACGACCAGAATGTCCGTGTTCGCCAGGAAGTCCGGCAAGCCGTCGGCGCCGGCATAGGTGGTCATGTCAGCCACATCGGCAGGGCGCCGACTCCAACCGTTGAGCTTGAAGCCAAGCGCACCGACGGCACGGGCGGCTGTGCGTCCCAGCTCGCCGATCCCCATGAAGCCGACGGTTGTTTCCGCTGATGTCGGCTGCGTCAGTTCGTTCCAGTCGCGTGCCGCCTGCCGCTGCCGGTAGTAAGTGCCGCGGCGGTGATGATCGAGCACGCGCCACGTCACATATTCTGCCATGTGCTGCCCGAGGTTCTCGGACACCACGCGCACGATCGGGACGTCAGGCAAGGTTGGATCGCTTAGGACGTGATCGACGCCGGCGCCGAGCGAGAAGATCGCTTTGAGGTTCGGCAAGCGCCCGAGAACGCCATGCGGCTGTTTCCATGCAACCGCGTAATGGATGCTCGGATCTTCCGAGCCATCTGGCTCCATCAGGACTTCGCGGCCGTCCTCGCTGAGCAACTCTGCCCAAAGTGGGTTGACGCCGCTCTTGGAGGTCAGCAGCACCTTGCCGCGCGTTCTTTCGGTCATGCGGAGTGTTCCGTTACTGGCTGACGGCACTCTCGGTGGCCGTTTCGATCTTGAAGGCGGCCGCGATCAGCGCCTTGGTGTAATCGGTCTGCGGATTGTTGAAGATCTGCGTCGACGGCCCGTGCTCCACCACCTGGCCGTTGCGCATCACGATCACTTCGTTGGCCAGGGCGCGCACGACCTTCAGATCGTGGCTGATGAAGAGGTAGGCGAGGTCGTGCTTCTTCTGGAGATCGCGCAGCAAATCCACGACCTGCGCCTGCACGCTCATGTCGAGCGCCGAGGTCGGCTCGTCCAACATCACGAAGCGCGGCTTCAGCACCATGGCGCGTGCAATCGCGATGCGCTGGCGCTNNGGAAAACTCGTGCGGATAACGGAATCGGGTCGCCGGATCGAGCCCGACCTCGCGCAGCACATCGACAACACGATCATCGCGCTCATCTGCCGACAGATCGCGGGCATGGATCTTAAGCCCTTCCTGGATGATCTCGCCAACCGACATGCGCGGACTGAGAGAGCCGAACGGGTCCTGGAACACGATCTGCAACTCGTTGCGCAGCGGCCGCATCTCCTTGAACGACAGGCCGTCGATCGCCCTGTCTTCGAAGCGAATGTCGCCCTTGGACGAGATCATGCGCGCCAGCGCCAGGCCGAGCGT
>DCDI01000002.1:0-629 GCA_002316345.1 Phyllobacteriaceae bacterium UBA1059
TGATTCAAACCTTGGCCGCCGTCGGCGACTTCGAGGAATCGAGGCTGCGGTAGTGATCCACCATCTTGTACCGCTTCGCATACAGCCCGAACGCGATCGCCGCCAGCGCCGCGAACCCGGCAAAGAAGAACATCTGGAACGCGATCACGCTCAGTCCCGAGCCGGCAATCGAATTCATCACCGTGTCGTTCTTCACCGCCGCATTCAACACCAGCACCCACAGGTTACCTACGGTGACGGCCAGGCTCCACAGCGCCATGATCGCGCCCTTCATCGAGGCCGGCGCCTGGCTGTAGGCGAACTCCAGGCCGGTGGCCGAGACCAGCACCTCGCCCATGGTCAGCAGCGCATACGGCAGGATCTGCCAGGCCATCGAGGTCGGCGTGCCGGCGTCCATCGACACCTGGATCGCGCCGATCACCAGCCACGACAGGGCCGAGAAGGCGATGCCCGAGGTCATGCGGCGCAGCGGCGTCGGCGTGATGCCGATCTTTTCCAGCATCGGGAACAGCACCAGGTTATTGAAGGGAATGAGCAGCATCACCAGCAGCGGATTGAGCGCCTGCATCTGGGCCGGCAGCAGGGTGAACTCGTTGCCGAACACCGAGAAGGTGGTGATCATTGAATTG
>DCDI01000002.1:704-2788 GCA_002316345.1 Phyllobacteriaceae bacterium UBA1059
GCGTGACCAGCGCGAACACGACTAGGATGCGCAGCACCGCGCGCACGCCGTCGACCGCGTCGTCGGGGTGGTGACCGCGTGCGCGTTCCAGTTGCATCGAGATGCCCATGCCGACAAAGGCCAGCAGCAGCACCAGCGCCGTGCAGGCCGCGATCACGAAGCCCCAGCTCGGGGACATCAAGAGCGAGGCGATCGCGCCGAACAAACCGACCATGGCCACGGTGCGGCCAGCGCCGTTGGTCGAGAGGGCAGTGCGCGACACGCGCGAGAACGAGTGCGGGTTCGGCGCGGCAGGCGGCACGTGCACGTACTTCTTCTTCCCGCTCCAGAACACCATGGTCGCGATGAACATCATGATGCCCGGGATGCCGAAGGCAACCGCCGGCCCGTAGTTCTTCAGGAACAGCGGCATCAGCAGCGACGCGAAGAAGGAGCCGAAGTTGATGATCCAGTAGAAGGCGTCGAACACGATCTTCGCCTTGTCCTTGTTGGTCTGGTCGAACTGGTCGCCGACAAACGAGGACACCAGCGGCTTGATGCCGCCCGAGCCGAGCGCGATCAGGCCCAGGCCGAGGTAGAAGCCGTTCACGTTGTCCTCGAAGATGGCGAGGCAGGCGTGGCCGGCGCAGTAGACGAGGCTGAGCCAGAACACGGTGTTGTACTTGCCAAAGTAGCGGTCGGCCAGCCAGCCGCCCAGCAGCGGGAAGAAGTACACGCCGATCACGAAGGTGTGGAACACGTGCTTGGCTTCGCCGGTGCGCTCGGACTCCGGCAGGAACAGCAGCAGGGTCGAGATCAGGAAGGGCGTCAGGATGTTGCGCATCCCGTAGAAGCTGAAGCGCTCGCAACCTTCGTTGGCGATGATGTACGGGATCTGGCGGGGCATGCGCCCGCTGGAGGGCGTGGTCGGCTGGTTCATGGACTCGTCCTGGAAATGAATTAACCCGGGATGCTATGACGCCCTTGCGGTCTTGGCAACCGGAAAATTGATGTCGGGCTAACTGAACCGTAGTTTAGCTACTTTTGTTTCATTCTATGCAAATAGTATTTGCATGTAAGCCTTTGAATGCAAAGAATATTTGCATGTATTCACGGTCCTTTCGAAGATTGTAATGTTGCAAAAGCTGCTGTATATTGCGTAAAAACCAGCAGCCCCAAACCGAATTTCCAACTTTACTTCCCACGTCATGACCCAGACTTTCACGCAAACGAACGACTGGTGGCGCGAAGCCATCATCTACCAGGTCTACCCGCGCAGCTACCTCGACACGAACGGCGACGGCGTGGGCGATATCCCCGGCATCACCGCGAAGCTCGACTACATCGCCAGCTTGGGCGTGAACATCGTCTGGCTCTCGCCTTACTTCAAGTCGCCGATGAAGGACTTCGGCTACGACATCTCGGACTACTGCGACGTCGACCCGCTGTTCGGCACCCTGGCCGACTTCGACGCGATGGTCGCCAAGGCCCACTCGCTCGGCCTGAAGATCATGATCGACCAGGTGATGGCGCACACCGCCGATGCCCACCCGTGGTTCGTCGAAAGCCGTTCCAGCCGCGACAATGCGAAGTCGGACTGGTACGTCTGGGCCGACGCGGCGCCAGACGGCAACCCGCCGAACAACTGGATGTCGGTCTTCGGCGGCTCGGCATGGCAGTGGGACACGCGCCGCAAGCAGTACTACATGCACAACTTCCTGGTCAGCCAGCCGCAGCTGAACTTCCATAATCCGGACGTGCAGAAGGCCCACCTGGACGCGCTGCGCTTCTGGCTCGAGCGCGGCGTGGACGGCGTGCGCATGGATGCCTGCAACTACCACTTCCACGACACTGAACTGCGCAGCAACCCGCCGGCCACCAAGCGCGACACCGCCTCGGTGACCGACGTGAACCCCTACGGCATGCAGTCGCACATCTACGACAAGACGCGTCCGGAAAACATCGCCTTCCTGCAGCAGATCCGCGCGCTGCTGAACGAATACGGCGCCGTGTCGATCGGCGAAGTCGGCGCCGACGACGCGCTCGCCTGCATGGCCGAGTACACGGCCGACGGCGACAAGCTGCACATGGCCTACAGCTTCAAC
>DCDI01000197.1:0-8880 GCA_002316345.1 Phyllobacteriaceae bacterium UBA1059
CTCTACACCGACATTCTGCTTTGAGGAGAGACGGGTATGCCGATCGATATCCTTATGCCCGCTTTGTCTCCCACGATGGAGGAAGGCAATCTCTCGAAATGGTTGAAGAACGAGGGTGATTCTGTTGCCCCTGGCGACGTAATCGCCGAGATCGAGACCGACAAGGCAACCATGGAAGTGGAAGCCGTCGACGAAGGCACGCTTGGCAAGATCCTGATTGCGGCTGGAACCGAAGGTGTGAAGGTCAATACGCCGATCGCGGTTCTGCTGCAGGAAGGCGAGAGCGCTGGCGATATTGGATCCAGCAAGCCTTCTATNNCGCGGTCGCGAACGTCGACAAGGAAGACAAGGCGACTGTGAGTTCTGCCGGTGATGCAGGCGAGAAGGCGCGCCGCTCGACGGACGAGCCGTCGTCTCAGGCCGACAACACAAAGGTTCCCGCGACGCCGAAGGCAGAGGTCGCAGCTGATCCGGATATTCCGGCCGGAACGGAAATGGTTGCGACAACCGTTCGCGAAGCCCTTCGCGACGCCATGGCGGAAGAAATGCGCCGTGACCAGGACGTGTTCGTCATGGGTGAAGAGGTTGCAGAATATCAGGGCGCCTACAAGATCACGCAGGGCTTGTTGCAAGAATTCGGCCCGCAGCGTGTGGTCGATACGCCCATTACAGAGCACGGTTTTGCCGGTGTCGGCGTCGGCGCGGCGATGTCCGGATTGAAGCCGATCGTCGAGTTCATGACCTTCAACTTCGCGATGCAGGCGATCGACCAGATCGTCAACTCGGCCGCGAAAACGCTTTATATGTCGGGCGGCCAGATGGGCGCGCCGATCGTGTTCCGTGGCCCGAACGGTGCTGCGGCACGCGTAGGTGCCCAGCACAGCCAGGATTATGCGGCCTGGTACAGCCACATACCAGGCCTGAAGGTTGTGCAGCCCTATACTGCTGCCGACGCAAAGGGTCTGTTGAAGGCTGCGATCCGCGATCCCAATCCGGTGATCTTCCTCGAAAACGAGATCCTTTACGGTCAGTCGTTCGATGTGCCGAAGCTGGATGATTTCGTCTTGCCGATCGGCAAGGCGCGCATCCATAAGCAGGGCAAGGATGTGACGATCGTGTCGGCCGGTATCGGCATGACGTATGCCGTTAAGGCAGAGCTGGAACTGCGCGAATTGGGCATCGATGTCGAGATCATCGATCTGCGCACGATCCGTCCGCTGGATTTCGACACGATCCTCGCTTCGGTGAAGAAGACGAACCGGCTCGTGACCATCGAAGAAGGCTTCCCGCAAAACTCGGTCGGCGACCATATCGCCAGCCAAGTCATGCAGCGCGCCTTCGATTATCTGGATGCGCCGGTCATCACGGTTTGCGGAAAGGACGTTCCGATGCCCTATGCCGCGAACCTAGAAAAGCTGGCTTTGCCGAGCGTTGCGGATGTGGTCGAGGCGGTCAAAGCCGTCACCTACCGGGGTTAAGGGGAGCGTCATGCCGATCAACATCACCATGCCGGCCCTGTCGCCTACGATGGAAGAGGGCAACCTCGCCAAGTGGCTGGTCAAGGAAGGCGACAAGGTTGCGCCCGGCGATGTGATCGCCGAGATTGAAACGGACAAGGCCACGATGGAAGTCGAGGCTGTTGACGAAGGGACCGTCGCCAAGATCGTGGTTCCAGCCGGCACTGAAGGCGTGAAGGTCAACTCGCTCATCGCTATCCTCGCGGCCGAGGGAGAAGACGTCAGCGCGGCTGCAGCGGGTGGTGGCGACGCCGCTTCCCCGCAGACCGCTCCGGCAAAGCAGCCAGCAAGCACCAAGTCGGAAGAGGACGCAGCAACCAAGTCCGGTTATGGTGGCAGTGCGGCTTCTGCGGCAGGCTCCGAGAAGCCGGTGGAAGCTGCAATGAGCGAGGCTTCACAAGCTACTGCTCCCGCGAAGTCGGAAGGTGGGCGGGTATTCGCGTCTCCGCTGGCGCGTCGCCTGGCGAAGGATGCCGGGATCGATCTCGCAAGTCTTTCGGGCTCCGGCCCGCGTGGTCGCATCGTGAAAGCCGACGTGGAAGGTGCGGGCAAGGCCGGCGCAACTCAGCCGGTCACTTCGACAGCTGAGACGGCCGCTTCAACTGCTCCCGCTTCGGCACCCAAGGCCATGTCAGACGAAGCGGTTCTCAAGCTCTTCGAGCAAGGCTCCTACGAACTCGTGCCGCATGACAACATGCGCAAGACGATCGCGCGGCGTCTGGTTGAAGCCAAGACGACCATCCCTCACTTCTACCTGACGGTGGATTGCGAACTCGATGCGCTTCTGGCGCTTCGTCAGCAGCTCAACGCCGCAGCTCCGATGAAGAAGACCGAAAAGGGCGACGCGCCGCTCTACAAGCTTTCGGTCAACGACATGATCATCAAGGCGATGGCGCTCGCGCTGCGCGATGTTCCAACGGCCAATGCCTCGTGGACGGAAACCAACATGGTCATACACAAGCATGCCGATGTTGGCGTGGCCGTGTCCATCCCAGGCGGGCTGATCACGCCGATCATCCGCCGCGCGGAAGAAAAGTCGCTCTCGACCATCTCCAACGAGATGAAAGACCTTGCCGCACGAGCACGTTCGCGCAAGCTGAAGCCCGAGGAGTACCAGGGCGGCACGACTGCCGTTTCCAACCTCGGAATGTTCGGCATCAAGGACTTCTCCGCAGTCATCAACCCGCCGCATGCCACGATCCTCGCGATCGGCGCAGGCGAGGAGCGGGCTGTCGTGAAGGGCGGCGAGATCAAGGTTGCGACCGTGATGTCCGTGACGCTTTCGACCGATCACCGTGCGGTTGACGGCGCCTTGGGTGCGGAGCTGATTGGCGCCTTCAAGCGTCACATCGAAAACCCACTCGGCATGCTGGTCTAAGCGGCCATGAAGACGGCGCTATGTTATGGTGATTCGCTGACTTGGGGTTACGATCCCGAAGGCCGCGGTCGCCACGCCTATGAGGATCGTTGGCCAAGCGTGCTTCAGGCAGCACTGGGCGATCAGGCAGCCATCATCGCCGAAGGCCTGAATGGTCGCACGACGGTCTGGGACGATCACCTCGCGCCGGCGGACCGAAATGGGGCGCGCATCCTGCCCTCCATCCTATCGACGCATGCACCGCTTGATCTCGTGATCTTCATGCTCGGGACCAACGACATAAAGCCTCAGATTTGCGGCAAGGCGTTTGGCGCTCGACGCGGTGTGGAGCGGTTGATCGAGATCGTGCGCTATCATGCCTATCCCACGGCGGCGGATGCGCCCGACATCCTCATCGTTGCGCCGCCGACGATTTGTGAAACGGCGGATCCCGATTTTTCAGCCATGTTTGCCGGCTCCATTCAGGAGTCGCAGATGCTTGCGCCGCTCTATGCCGACTTGGCCGATCAGCTCGGCTGCGGCTTCTTTGATGCAGGCGCGGTTGCGAAGACCTCGCCGTTGGATGGCATCCATCTGGATGCCGCCAATACAAAAGCTATCGGCAAGGGTCTTGAGCCGATCGTACGCATGATGCTCGGACTTTAAGGAGACGGTGATGGCCGACACAATCTACGACGTGATCATCATCGGCTCGGGTCCCGGCGGCTATGTCGCCGCCGTGCGTGCGGCACAGCTTGGCCTCAAGACGGCGATCGTCGAGCGGGAGCATCTCGGCGGCATCTGCTTGAACTGGGGCTGCATTCCCACCAAGGCGCTGCTGCGCTCGGCCGAAGTCATGCACTACGCCCAGCATCCGGAAGCTTATGGCTTGAAGATCGACGGCCAGGTGTCTGCCGATGTGGATGCCGTGGTGAAGCGGTCGCGCGGTGTGTCGCTGCGCCTGAACGGCGGCGTCGGCTTCCTTATGAAGAAGAACAAGGTCGACGTGATCTGGGGCGAAGCCAAGATCACGAAGGCTGCCAAGGGCGAAGCGCCAGGCGAGATCGTCGTCGGCAAGTCATCGAAGAAAGCCATGGAGCCTCAGCCGCCGGCCCCGAAGGGTACGCTGGGCGAGGGCACCTACAAGGCCAAGAACATCATCGTCGCAACGGGCGCGCGCCCGCGCGTTCTGCCCGGCATCGAACCAGACGGCGATAAGATCTGGACCTACTTCGAAGCCATGGTTCCAAAGGCACTGCCGAAGTCTTTGATCGTGATGGGCTCGGGCGCCATCGGCATCGAGTTCGCCTCCTTCTATCGCACCATGGGTGCCGATGTGACGGTGGTTGAACTGCTGCCGCAGGTCATGCCGGTGGAAGATGCCGAGATTTCCAAGTTCGCGCAGAAGCAGCTGGAAAAGCAGGGACTGAAGTTCCTTCTCGAAGCCAAGGTCGCCAAGGTCGAGAAGACGGCTGACGGCGTGATCGCGCATATCGAAACCAAGGACGGCAAGACGCAGCAGCTGAAGGCCGACAAGCTGATCTCCGCTGTTGGTGTGCAGGGCAACTTCGAGAACCTTGGTCTTGAAGCGCTTGGCATCGAGCTCGATCGCGGCATCATCAAGACTGATGGTAAAGGCTCGACCAATGTGCCTGGCATCCATGCAATCGGCGATGTCGCCGGCGCGCCGATGCTGGCACACAAGGCCGAGCATGAGGGCGTGACCTGCGTCGAGAAGATCGCTGGTCTCCATGTTCATGCACTCGACAAAGGCAAGATCCCAGGCTGCACCTATTGCCAGCCGCAAGTCGCCTCAGTTGGCTTGACGGAAGCGAAAGCCAAGGAGACAGGTCGCGAGATCCGCGTTGGCCGCTTCTCCTTTGCAGCCAACGGCAAGGCGATTGCGCTCGGCGAGGATCAAGGTCTCATCAAGACGATCTTCGATGCCAAGACCGGCGAGTTGCTCGGCGCGCATATGGTGGGTGCCGAGGTCACAGAGCTTATCCAGGGCTTCGTGGTTGCCATGAACCTCGAAACCACCGAGGAAGAGTTGATGCACACGATCTTCCCGCATCCGACCTTGTCCGAGATGATGAAGGAAAGCGTGCTTGATGCTTATGGACGAGCGCTAAACGCCTAATATCCACAGCCTTCCTCATAGCTCGCCGTCCTGTCACGGAACCGAAATGCATCTAAGAACGTTTCCGGTCTGGAATGGCAAACGCCGTTCCCCGGAAGCGCACTGGGTATTTTGCGCCGGGCAATCAAAGGAGCGGGCAATGGAAATGAATGGCGTAGGTTGGCTTGCAGCCATCATCATCGGCGGTTTGGCTGGTTGGCTGGCCGAAAAGGTCATGAAGAGCGACATGGGCCTCTTCATGAATATCATTCTCGGCATCATCGGTGCGGTCGTCTTGAATGCGATCCTCGTGGCGCTGAACATCGGCATTCTTGGCGTTGGCTGGATTGCCTACCTCATCACGGGCTTCATCGGCGCCTGTATTCTGATTTGGGTCGGCCGCCTGATCCGCCGCTAGATCCAGCATTTCTGCAAGGCAGATCCCCGTTCGCGCTCGCCAGCGCCGACGGGGTTTTCTTTTGCCTGCTGGGAGCTTACATGCGGAAGGGAAGGGTGAACCCGCAGCGCGCGCGGTAGCCTGGCATGTTTGTTAGGATTGGCATGGTTACCGTCCTCGATACCGTTCAGCGGTCCCGTTTGCGCCACCCTGAGAAGGCGCACCGTCCCGACCAGGAAGTCGCGAAGAAGCCGGATTGGATCCGCGTCAAGGCGCCGACCTCGAAGAACTATGCCGAAACCCGCTCCATCGTGAAGGACAATAAACTCGTCACGGTATGCGAAGAGGCCGGCTGTCCGAACATCGGCGAGTGCTGGGACAAAAAGCATGCCACCTTCATGATCATGGGTGAAATCTGCACGCGCGCCTGTGCCTTCTGCAACGTTTCAACGGGGCGACCGCTGGCACTTGACCCCCTTGAACCTGCAAACGTCGCCAAGGCGGTTCAGCAGATGGGGTTGACGCATGTCGTGATCACATCTGTTGATCGCGATGATCTTGCCGATGGCGGTGCGCAGCATTTTGCCGAAGTGATCCGCGCCATTCGCGCGCTCACGCCGCTCACCACCATCGAGATCCTGACCCCTGACTTCCTTCGCAAAGATGGCGCGCTGGAAGTCGTGGTTGCCGCTCGGCCGGACGTGTTCAACCACAACCTCGAAACGGTGCCGTCGAACTATCTGACAGTGCGGCCAGGTGCTCGCTACTTCCATTCCATTCGTTTACTGCAGCGCGTGAAGGAGCTTGATCCATCGATCTTTACCAAGTCTGGCATCATGGTCGGCTTGGGTGAAGAGCGGAACGAAGTGCTTCAGCTGATGGATGATCTGCGCAGCGCCGAAGTCGACTTCATGACAATTGGCCAATATCTTCAACCCACAAAGAAGCATCATCCGGTCAAGGCCTTCGTCACCCCGGACGAATTCAAGTCGTTTGAGACGGTGGCACTTTCGAAAGGCTTCCTGGTTGTGGCATCGAGCCCGCTGACGCGGTCGTCGCACCATGCCGGCGAGGATTTCGCACGCCTACGCCTGGCGCGTGAGGCGCAGCTGAAAGCTTTCGCAGCAACCGCCGCCTGATGCCGCAGTTTACGACCACCCGGCATGTCCGCCATGCGCCGGACAAGATGTTTGCGCTGGTTGCGGATATCGAGCAGTACCCGCAATTCCTGCCGCTTTGCGAAGCCCTAAGCGTGCGTTCGAAGCGCGAGCGCGATGGGCTGACCGTGCTCGTTGCCGACATGAGTGTCGGCTACAAGGCGATCCGCGAGACCTTCACGAGCCAGGTCGTGCTGAAGCCGGCCGAGAACATCATCGACGTGAAGTATCTGGATGGCCCGTTCCGTTACCTTACCAACCAGTGGCAATTCATGCCTACCGCGGATGGTGGCACTGACATTCAATTCTTCATCGATTACGAGTTCAAGAGCCGGATACTTGGCGCCATGATGGGCGCGATGTTCGATCGCGCCTTTCGGATGTTCTCCGAAGCGTTCGAGAAGCGGGCCGACGTCATCTACGGCCATCCGGCCTAGCTCACGCGCCGCGCAACGCCTCCACGCCGTATTGCAAGGCAGTTCGTGCGGCTTCACGGCGGATGAAGTCGCGACCGCTGTTCTCGAACACGCGCTTGATCGCCAAGGGCTTGCGACCTTCGACGGCAATGCCGAACCAGACGAGGCCGACCGGCTTTTCGTCTGTACCGCCCTCAGGGCCGGCCACGCCCGTTGTAGCCAAAGCGATCCCCGCCTTGGAGTTCGCCAACGCGCCAGCTGCCATTTCCAAAGCTGTCTGCTGAGAGACCGCACCGAATTGCTCAAGCGTTTCGATCGCTACGCCCAACATCTCGACCTTGGCTGCGTTGGAATAGGTCACGAAGCCGCGGTCAACCACGGCCGACGCACCCGGCACGTCAGTTAGCATCGTTGCAATCAGTCCGCCGGTGCAAGACTCAGCCGTCGTGGCCATAACCCGCCGTTCCCAGCATGCCTTCAGGAACGCCACGACGAGGTCCGTATCTTCGCTCATTCTTCCAGGCTCCCGGGGTAAACGACAGTTGCTGTGGCGATTGCTGCGATGCCTTCCGAGCGCCCGATAAAGCCGAGGCGCTCGTTGGTCGTGGCTTTGACGGAGACGCGGTTTGGGTTGATGCCGAGCATCGTAGCCATCGCGGCAACCATTACTTCGCGGTTCGGTCCCACCTTTGGCGCTTCGCAAATCAAAGTCACGTCGGCATTGGCGATGCGCCCACCATTCTGGCGAACGACTTTCGCAGCATGCTCCACAAAGATCTTCGAGGCGGCGCCGCGCCATTGAGGATCGGACGGCGGAAAATGCGTTCCGATGTCGCCCGCGCCGCAGGTCGCGAGCAAGGCGTCGGTGAGGGCATGCAGGCCGACGTCAGCGTCCGAGTGTCCCGACAGCTTCTTGTCGTGTGGGATCGAAACGCCGCAGAGCCAAACAGCGTCGCCAGGCTCGAAAGCATGGACGTCGTAGCCGTTGCCGGTGCGTACGTCCGGGAACGCGGATGCCGAGTGAAGGCGTTGATCAGCCATTGCGATGTCTCTCGCCCAAGTCAGTTTAATGTTGTCGACAGAACCCCGCACGATCCGCACGGGAAGACCCGCCCAGGCAGCGATGGCCGCATCATCGGTAAAGGCGTCGAGCCCGGCTCCAGCAGCCTGACGATGCGCGTAGCGGATGCGTTGATAGTTGAAGGCTTGTGGGGTCTGGGCGGCATGCAGATCCTCGCGCGGCACTGTCTCCAGCACGTTCAACTCCCGGTCTGAACGCTTGATCGTGTCCGATACAGGCAAGGCGGGGAGAACGGCCTCGGCTTCGATCAAAGCGGCCGCGACTCGATCGATAAGTTCCGCGTCAACAAAGGGGCGGGCGGCGTCATGGATCATGACGTGCTTAGGAAAGCTCTCAGCCAAAGCCTCCAAGGCCAGCCGCGTAGAGGCTTGCCGTGTCGCTCCACCATGAACCAACTTAATACGCCGAGCATCATCGCCCACAGCTTCGCGAAACAAGGCATCGTCATCTGGATGGATCGCAACGATGATCTGGCCCACCGCGGGATGATCGGTGAACGCTTCCAGCGACCGAGCGATGACGGCCTTGCCGCCGATCTTGCGATATTGTTTTGGGCCTTCAGCCTGTCCGGCACGCTCGCCTCGTCCGGCCGCGAGAATGATGACGGCAATGTCTGAAGGCATAGGATCTGAGATGGTCAAGCTTGCACGCCTGTGAGGCTGGAGGTTGTTCCATAAGCAATGCTGCACAGAGTCGGTGCAGCACCATTGCGAGCCGCGGCAAAGCTGGTTAAAGAACAAGCATTCCACGCCAATGCTTGGTTTTTGAGCATGACCGAGTTGAACATTCTAACGGTACCTCTCACGATCGGCTCGGCGATCGTGCGCAATCGCGTC